>BEHG01000097.1 GCA_002898655.1 archaeon HR04 | reverse complement strand
TATATGACCCCAGGCTATTGCAATGAGTTGATACACTTCTTCGTTGCAAGTAACCTTGAGAGGATCTCCAGCGTAAGCATGGATGAGGATGAGGAGATAGACCTGCTTGTTATCAGCATTGATGAGGCTATAGAGAAGGCTCTAACCAATGAGATAGAGGATGCTAAGACGCTCTATGCACTCTTGAGATACGCTATGTCTCCCATTAAGGAGTAACAAAAGATGTATTAGTTAACTCTCCTATAGATGTGGTCTCTCTATACTTAACATTAACCTTATCCCCTACCTCATGATCCATACAGTTTGATACATTTATCAGTCTATGGGATGCTGTCTCTACCGTACATGAGGAGCCATTAACAGATACTACAGTTGAACTCTCACTAACCTCATTCTTCACCCATGGAAGGTTTGGGATTGTAGCAAATAGAGCAATTGCTATGAATGCACCAACGAAGAGAGGGAAGAGCCACCTTGAATGCCACCACTCCTCTTCCTCACGCATACCTACTATATCTTATAAGAGGTTATTAAACTTTGTAAATTACTACTATGTTAGAACCAAACTATCTCTAAGACAATTAAATAAATATTAGAAAGAGATAAAGAGATAATATATTATATTCTCCTTCTTATTATATAACTTACACCATCAACAAGGAATACGAAGAGCAGTATGACTATGAAGAATGTGAATGCAGCAGCATAGTTGAGGATGCTAACGTACTGAGTTATGTAATAGCCTATGCCTCCAGCACCAACTATGCCAAGTATGCTTGCAGTCCTAAGGTTGTACTCGAACATGAACATGATATGGCTCATCATCTGCTTCTCAGTATGCTTGAATAGTGCCTTTGCCATCATCATCCATGGTAGTGCTAGGGAGCCCAATGCTTCATAATGCTCCTTACCAACGTTCTCAAAAGTCTCATAGAAGAACTTTGATAGGTATCCTGCAGTGTAGAGTGCTAGAGCAACAGCACCAGCAACGTTCCCTGGTCCAAACATGACAACGAAGAGTATACCCCAGAATATCGCTGGTACTGTTCTTAGCATATTTGCAATAGTCCTTACCGTTAATGATAACCATCTTGAAGTTATGCCTTGTGCAGAGATGGCAGATAATGGGTAAGAGATCAGTGCACCAACCACTGTGCCAAAGAGTGCAATGATGAAGGTTTCGCCTACAGCATGCAATGCATCTGGGAGCAGATCAAACCTTATGTAGAGTTCTGAGACAAATGTTGCTAGGTTCCTTGATGCCTTGAGCCATGAATCAAGATCAACAAGGCCTAGGAAGTATGCTAGGATCAATGCGATGAGTATCAATACCCATACAACCATCAAGCATCACCTACCATAGCCTTGAGAGCCTTCTATCTGCAAGCATATACGCTTCATCTGCATACTCCTCAGCAAGTGCCCTATCATGCATGACTATGATGGATGATGTTGAGTTCCTCCTACCCATCTCCTTGAATATATCAAGGATTGAACGTGCATTATCTTGATCAAGGTTAGATACTGGCTCATCAGCAAGCACAACCCTTGCACCCTGCATCAATGCTCTAGCAATTGCAACCCTCTGCCTCTCTCCCCCGCTAAGCATGTTAACCTTGCTCCTTGCCTTCTCATAAAGGCCTATGCTCTTGAGTATGCTCATAGCCTCATCAACATCCTCCTTCCTCCATAGCCCAAGTAATGCTCTGAATGGAGAGTCTGCTGCTCTTGCAAGGAGGATATTCTCAAGTACAGTTGCATTATCCACAAGCCCAAGGCTCTGGGGTATGTATGCAACCCTCCTCCTCAACCCATTGCTGTATCTACCATAAACCTCAACACCAAGAACCCTAACCATACCCCTTATTGGCTTAATAGAGCCATTTATTATCCTGAGGAGCGTGCTCTTACCAGAACCACTCCTCCCCATCAATGCTATACTCTTACCACGCTCTACAGCAAGGTTAACGTTATCAAATAAAATGCTTCTGTTGTTGTAGCCATATGCTACATCCATAGTCTCAACTGCATATATGCCTCCTACAGATGCATCTTCTTCTCTTCCCTGAACTATCATATCTTTATCACATTATCAAGCCCTGTAACCTTTAGTGCATCCATCAACGGCCCTAGATGCTGTGCCTCATACCTTATCCCAAACTTTACAAAGATTGCTGATACGAACTTCTGCACCTTTTCAGGCTCCTTGTTTAGATCCCTCAACGCATCCCATAGCCTCATCTTAACATCCTTTGGTAGGTTCTTTGAGATCAGTGTTACATGTGCTGGGTTTGGTCCATTCTCTTCAAGTACCTTACTATTCTCAAGTGCTTCCTGGTATAGTTTTGCTGGCACATCCCCTGCAGTAACAGTAACATCAACTTGCCCCTGCTTCAATGCCTCCCAGCATTGAGCATAACCTCCACCAAATACAACCTCGCCAAAGAACTGGTTTGGAAGATCTACTGGCCTCTTGCCTGCATCTATAGCCTTGACATAACCCTTCTCAACCAATGTCTTCATTGGCATCACAAAGCCAGAGACTGAGGTCTCGCTAGGGAAGCAGACCTTCTTGCCCCTCAACTCCTCGAGCGAGTTATAGGGAGCATCCTTTAACACTATCCAGTATGAGTAGTAGTAGTTGAGGACCTGCTGCTCATTGCCTATGAAGACAGATCTCCTTTCTACAAGCATTGGTGAGACTACATCTGCATGCTTTGCTATCATTGCTCCTACAAGTGAGCCAACACCTAGGGCAACGTGTGCATGCCCAAACCTTATACTCTCAACTATTGCAGCGTTGTTCTGTGGGAAGAGTATCTCAACATCCATACCAAGCCTATCCTCGAAGTACTTCTCCAACTCTGCTGCTTCAGCAACTACCTTATCCCTTGGTATTGGCTGCACAACTATGACAAGTTTGTTGAGCCTCTGCTGCGCCTGTGCTTCTCCATGCGTTATGCTAGATACAGCCAATCCAGTTACTACAAGTGCTGCTACCAAAACAGCAACTATCTGCACATATCTCATTAGGCTAGGCTAATTAGGCAAACCTATTTAAACATTGTTATAACCCCGTTATACAATATAAGAATAAATCTCCCAGTGGAGAAGATCATCATGGTGATGAGATTGACCTGCGCTGATCCCATATGGGAGATGAAGAGATGCATCTCCCCTGACCCTTTATGATAATATTTTTTTATGGCAGAGCAGGATGATGGTTAGCGATGAACAGAGCAGCAAATAATAGCAAGAGGTTTGAGCTTCCTGGCAGTAAGGCACATTATGCACCATCAAAGCCATATCTTATAAAGCATATTAGGCTTGAACTCAAGCCAGATCTTAATGAAGGGAGCATAGATGCTAGGGAAGATATTGAGATAACTGCCAATAGTGAAGAGGTTAGAAGTATAGTGCTTGATGCTGGTGAACTTAAGATAGCAAGGGTTATGCTTGGGGAGCAGGAGTTAAACTTCAAGCATGTAGATGAGAGGTTGAGGATAGAACTACCTAGAGAACTCAAGGAGGGTGAGAACGTAAAGATAACCATAGAGTACAGTGCTAAGCCAAGGAAGGGCCTGCACTTCATAAAGCCTGATGAGCACTACCCAAGGAGAAGATTGCAGGCATGGACTCAAGGAGAGAGTATATACTCTAAGCACTGGTTCGTCTGCATTGACCATCCAGATATTAGGTTCACAAGCGAGGTAATAGTTGATGTGCCAGATGGGTTCACAGCAGTAAGCAATGGTAGGCTTGTAAGGGTTGAGGATAATGGCTCATACAAGAGGTACCATTGGCTTGAGGAGTGTGAACATCCAGCATATCTAACCTCACTTGCAATAGGAAGGTTCAGGGAGTTGAGGGATGAGTACAATGGTGTGGAACTACTCTACTATGTGCCAGAGGATATGGTTGATTATGCTGAGTTATCATTTGCAAATACAAAGGATATGATGAGGTTCTTTGAGGAGTATACAGGTGTGAAGTACCCATACAGCAAGTATGCCCAAGTAACCGTTGATGACTTCATATATGGAGGGATGGAGAACATAAATGCCACCACACTTACGGTGGAGACTTTGCATGATAAGAGGGCTCATATAGACTTTACAAGCGATCATCTTGTAGCGCATGAACTTGCACACCAGTGGTTTGGTGATCTGGTAACGTGTAGAGATTGGCAGCATATATGGCTGAATGAGTCATTTGCAACCTACTTTGAGGCACTC
>BEHG01000096.1 GCA_002898655.1 archaeon HR04 | reverse complement strand
AGCCTTGTCAAGGTCAAGGCCAGTAACATCAGCAATACCTACTGGACCTCTAACCACAAGGTCCATTATGTTCCTTACACCAGCATCGATCAACTTCTGTTTGGTAACTGGTCCTATACCCTCTATACCCTCCAACTCCAACTCCTCTTCTAGCATTCCATAACAATAAGGATGAATCGTTATAATAAACCTTTACACCCATCAATCTACCATATTAAACCAGAAACACTTATATATATTGGTCTTTTATACCAATATAAGCCATGAGCGAGACTGAACGTGCTGGAAGGAGTATATTCGACATATACAGGGATAGCGTGGTCAATATAATAAATGAGTTTGATAAGGTAAGACCAGCATATATGCAATCCATAACCAACCTACAGAATCAAGCAATCGATAGCATAAGGAAGTTGACAGAACTAACGCTTAGTGCACAGAGGGAGTTCATAGAGCCTATGAGGTTACCAGCAGTACCAGAGGCATGGATAAGAGGCACTGATGAGTTGAACGATGCACTGACAAAGACAACATCTATAGCAAACAAGGTTATGATTGCAAGCATAGATACTGCTACACAGAACATGAAGATAGCAACAGATGCATGTGAGACATTTGCTAGGATAAACCAGAACATAATGAAGAGCATAAGGAGTACATTCATGCCAACAAGGGAGAGTAGTTAGCAGATAACTGACTAACAACCTCCAATTTATTTCTTGGTTTATATAGAGTATAGGGGCAAGAGATAGTATGAGTAGTATGGATGAGCAGAAGGAGCAACAACAAGAGCAACAGCAGTATAGGAAGAAGGGTGCTAGTAGCAGTAGTAGTAGC
Organism: archaeon HR04; assembly: GCA_002898655.1. Lineage (GTDB taxonomy): Archaea > Thermoproteota > Nitrososphaeria > Nitrososphaerales > Nitrosocaldaceae > Nitrosocaldus. Next base: position 3,407 of record BEHG01000096.1, on the reverse strand, counting down.
GATCTAGGATCATTTGCAAGCCATATCCAGGTTATGCAGATGGATATGATGAAGCAGATGCTATCAATGCAGATTGATGCCATGCAGAACTTTGCAAATATGCTACAACTCCTAACTAGGTTCAATGCAGTATTCAAGACAACAGTTCAGAGCAATGGTAGGATATCCATACCAGAGGCTGAGAGGAAGGCACTAGGCATAGAGGAAGGTGACCTTGTACAGGTTATAATAATACCATTAGAGAAGCAGCAGAAGAGAGGAGAAGCATGAGTTAGAGAAAGAGAGAAAGAAAGAAGGTAGTAATAATAGAGCATCTATGTTATATGTTAAACTTGTAGAGGCTATATGATGCAATTATTGCATTTATGTACTATAGAATTGCAAGATGGTCAAGTATAATATTGGAGGCTCTTCATACTACATCTAGCCCAATAGAACTCAAATGTATCCTTGCACCACCTATGGAATGTTCTATCACTGCTCTTGAAACTATATGTAAAGTCAATCCTTCCATCATTGATGTGAGGGAAGCATAACCCTGCCCTCCTCTCATTAATGACCATTGCAAATCTGATGTTATTCATGAACCTTATGCTTACCTTCTTGTCATGGAAGATGCTCTTTATCTTTCTATACTCCCCACTACTCATACTCCCTGCTCCAAGTATAGCCCTGATCTCCACATCCTTGTTATAATCGATTATACTCTTTGCTATGAACTCTGGCTTTATTATCATCTGATCCGATATAAGCAGTATATACTCCTCAGCCTCTTCTATTATCCTCTCTGCACCATTCAACACATCAACAAGGTTACTGCTATGCTCATGCTCTGCTATCTCTCCTATACCATTTATAGACTCCTCTGGCAGGAATGATATATCATGTGTTAGGAAGTAATCCCCATCCTCAAGCACCAGCTTGAACTGTTGCAGCATCCTCATAGTTATGCTCCCTAGCATGGTTATCCTATAGTATCCATTGCCATCCCTCTCAACCAACCTCATACTACTCAACCTAGAGAGGTGCCTTGATGCCTCCTGCACACTTGCATTTAGCCTCTTTGCAACATCTGTTAGCCTAAGCCTCTCCCTGCTGAGTTCCTGCATTATTGTAAGCCTATCCTTACTTGCAAGTACGAAGAGCAGTCTATCAAGCCCATCTATATATATACCATCAAGACCATATCAACACTCTTGTTCAATATTAAACCTTCCTATTAAAATATAGTTAAAAATCCCTGAGATAGTGATTGGTTGAGTGTGGTTAGTTGGTTGAGTGGGTGGGGAGGATGGAATTTACTGCATTGGTAGAGAGGATGATGGCATCTATAGATGCTATACACTTCATATGTATACTAAGCAAGGATGGCTCCCTACTCCATTGGCTAGATAGGAATGGGTATAGTATGAAGAGGCTACCTAGAGGATTCTTCAAGCAGGTTGCTATAGAGGCTGAGATGTACAGGATACTTAGCGATGAGTATGGCGATGCTAGATTCACATATATAGAGAGGGCAAGGGCAAAGCAACTTATAATCTTTGGAAAGAGCAGTATGATGGTAGTTGGTCTAGAACATAGAATAGAGACATCCAAGGCACTACAGATTGTGGATGAGGTTGTGAAGGTTATCAAGATGGTAGCAGCAGTAGGTACATAATCAAACCATGATGGGCATTATATAGATGGGCTATGATGACTAATGTGTGGTGTATTCAAGGTTGTGTATTGTGATTATATTATGCTAGATAAGCAATAGTCTTTTATACCCTTTGATCATACCTAAGGTATGCTAACAGCATACATACTTGTGAATACAGAGAGTGGTGCTGAGCGATCCATACTTGACAGGTTGAAGAGGCTACCACAGGTGAAGGAGAGCAACGCAGTCCTAGGCTCTTACGATGTATTTGCTAAGGTTGAGTGCTATGACATGCTTGAACTCAACAGGGTAGTTACCTTAATAAGATCAATAGAAGGTGTGAAGGCAACAAACACGCTTACAGTCTTCCAGCCATCTATGCTCTTGAGGAAGGTCAATGCAGTCATCCTCCTAGTCTCTGATATGAGTAGGTCGAAGGAGTTCTACGGCTCAGTGCTGGGCTTGAAGTTGAAGTTTGAATCTCCAGACTGGGTTGAGTACCTTAAGGATGGTGCTGTTCTAGCACTCCATCCAAGCAAGGCAAGGGTTAGCAATGAAGGTGCCATGCTTAGCTTCATAACTAGTGATATCAAGTCTGTTAGGGAGAGGTTTAGGAGCAGGAACGTTAAGTTCTATGCAGATGTACAGGAGGATGAGAGAGGTAAGTACATGGTTGTAGAGGATCCAGATGGGTATAGGATAGCAATAGTTGAGCCTAAGGTGAAGGAGGAGGCTCCTGCAACAGGCTACTATGGGTTTGCTCCAGTGTAACCAATCTAATGTATGAATGGTAACCAATTCCATCATTATTAATGGAAAGGAGTCTATATAGAAAATACTTATATAGAATGAGATCTATATATTTATGATGAAGAGCTCAGAGACCGAGATAGTGTTGATTGCGGATGAGAAGGAGTTAAAGAGGCACATCTCCAAGATAAGCAAGGAGATGCCTCATCTGAACGGTATCCTTAGAGATATAGAGAAGGTTGTAACCTTTTCATGCTCTATAGCATATGATCTGGAGAAGAGGATGAGGGAGATGGATGAGAAGGATGAGGATAGTGCTCTCTGCACAAGGCTTAAACTTGCAAGGACATTGGCATACAACTCTGCCACATCTGCAGCTGCTATAATATCATTACTTGCAGAGTACATCAAGGATAAGAGTGCAAAGGTAGATGGTGATTATTACTAATAATAATACCTCAAGTACTCATGTAACTTGCTTGCTAGGTTAGATCATGAGGTTAATATCATCCATAGTATTAAGTAATTACTCAAAATTAACAAACATTTACATTATATTAGTATGTAATTACCGTTAGGTATGAGGCAGGAGTTTATAACTGTCAATAACTATAGGATCAGGCTACTGGAGGATGGAACATCTAACTCTAAGCATATAATACTACTTCATGGTATAGGTGCTGCAGCAGAGCGTTGGGCAAAGGTTATACCCTTACTTGCAAAGGATTACCATGTAATTGCTCCAGATATCATAGGTTTTGGTTATAGTGATAAGCCAGATGTAAATTACACGATGGGGTTCTTCACATCCTTCGTTAGGGATCTAGCATTAACTCTAGAGATAAGGAGGTTCTCACTCATAGGTTCATCACTTGGAGGGCAGATAGCAGCAGAGTTTGCCATAGCATATGGTAGCGATATGCTCAACTCATTGGTCCTTGTTACTCCATCAGGCATGTCAGTAGAGCCTACTCAAGCATTCACACAGTACATTATGGCTGCACTCTACCCTAAC
>BEHG01000095.1 GCA_002898655.1 archaeon HR04 | reverse complement strand
TGGGCAGATAACGATAAGCAAGACATTTACAATGACATCAGGTCCAAGCACAGGCTTCACAATAAACAAGGCTGGGCTATTCAACTCCTCAAGTGGAGGTACACTAGTTGCTGTAGCACTGATAAACAACCCTCCAACCCTGCAAGAAGGTGATTCCATAACCATAAACTGGCAGATAAACATAACATAGGGTGGATCTGGAAAGGGGGTATAACAGCAAGTATGCAGGTAGTAGCATTCTTACTTATCATAATTTTTTGTTCATATATGTTAGCAATACCAGTGCTGGAGTATGATAGAAGCATGTTCTACAAGGTTGATGAGTATACTGATAAATATTGGAATGGTTATGAATGGGTTTACATCCTCTACCCATTGCAGATGGGAGTTGCTGAAGCAACTAGCACTATACTATCTGATGTTAGTGATGGTTATGTGCGCAGCAATGGAAATGCTTATTCCAATGATGCGGTTATGATTGTTGGCGATGATAAGTCAGATAAGGCATATAGATCATTTGTAAAGTTCCCCATCTCATCGTTGCATGGCAAGGTTCTTAAATCAGCAGAACTGAAGCTAACCATAGAGAGATCCATTCAGAATGGTTCTGCAGATACTTCAGAACCATTCGACAACCCTCAATTAGGCGATACACGTGTCATACACATCAATGATTATGTCACACTAGATGGTAGTGATTTCAATGCACCATCTATAGGCAATGATCCTGGTGTGCTAATACCAGCAAGTACAAATCCCAATAGTAGAATTGTAAGCATATCAGTACATGCTGCAATGCAGGATGATATAAACAATGCAAGGAACTTCACAACATACATGATAAGAACTGTTAATAATACAGATAATGATAATAGGAGAGATCAATGGCACTTCTACACAAGGAACTCTGGGGCTAATGCTCCAAGGATAGAGTATACATTAGCATTTACAAAGGATGTCAGGGAGCAGGTGAAGTTAGGTGAGCATGATCTGCTTACTAGATCAGTAGTATCATCAAGAAACGCAACCATAACACTTCATGCATTAGATTCAAGAAGTATAGGCCATTCAAGACTAATTGTAGATGCGCAATCTATAGAGGATATGCTAGTTAGAAACATCGTGATATCAGAATTCTTCTCCGACTCTATATCTATGCTTGATGATCTCATTAGAAAGATATCAGCATATATAGTGGTTTATGATATGCTAGATGCTAGAGATATCTTTGCCAGGTATAGTAGCATACCAAGATCCATACTTGAACCTATGCTAGTATCAGATACTCTAGCAAGGCTACTATCTGCAACACGTGATGCTTTGGTTACTCCTACTATTACTGATAACATATCTATGGGATTTCTCTTAAACATTATTGATCATACAAGTATATCAGAGGTTCTAACCTTTAACATATCCTACACAAAATTCATCCTAGATTCAGTAAGTGTAATAGCAGATACCAACTCCTATATATCATTTCTAAGAGTATTACAGGATACTCTTGGCTCTTCTGATCTTGCTAATTACATACTCAACCTTGTAGTAAGAGATGTTATGGATGGCATAGTTGTTATAGATGAGGTAAGTAGGCTGAGCAGGTTCTCAAGGGTGCTTGATGAACCTCTTGCTATAGGGGATGATGTAGAGAGGATGATAAGCAGTATGAGCAGAGTTCTATTAGAACCTGTCTCTACTGTTGATCTACTTAGCAATGTTATAAGCTTCCAGAGGGATATAGGCACGTTACTCTCAATAGAGGCAGTTAGGGTTGTAGATAGTCTAAGTAGGAGCGTAGATGTGGTTAAAGGTATAGTGGATGGTGTTAATGCAACTGATGATTCACCATCACTATACAATGGATTTGTGAGGTTCTTGGATGAGAGCATAGGTGTTGATGGTATACTTGGAAGGGTGGTAGAACTAACAGTACAGATGGTAGAGAGTACTTCGATCAACTATATACTCAGCAGTTATACAACCTACTTTGTAAGGCTAGTTGATGGTGTAGATGCTTTAATAAGCATGGTAGCAAGTACTGTTGTTGGAGGTAGTAGTAATACAGGTACAGATAATGTAAGCGGGGGTATAGGCGCTGGTGGTGCAGGTACAGTACTTGGAAGGAGTACATTCATCACTGTTGATATAAGTAGTTTAAATGATAACATACTGGTTGAAGGTTTCCTTATGGATAGAGAAGGCGTAGTAGTACCATTCAATACAACCTTGAGCATAACACTAGTAGAGGGTGCATCAGATGCTAGGTATAGGAGTGAGGCTGAGGTAGTTGATGGAAGATATAGCATATCTATACCCATAGATGAACTCTTCAATACAATAGCACCAAATAGTGCTGAGATTAGAATAAGGGCCATAGTTACATTCGATGGGGCTGAGTATGATCTTCAAGGCATAAGGTATCTCTACCTTCCATCATCAGAAGAGAGTAGTGAAGTAAGGGTTGAGAGAGGTTTGGTATTTGAGGCACCAGCCTTCAACATTGTACCCTCATCTGTTAGATACAGTGGGGAGAGGCTTCTTATCATATACGTTGAGAATGATACTGCAGATGATATAAACTCCTTAAGGATTGCAGTAAGCGAGGGTAAGGTACTCAAGGTGAAGGTTAGCAGGAACTGGAAGGTTAGTGTAGGAGATGATATACTGCTTGAAGGTGTAGATGGTCATGTTCTAAAGCAGGGTAAGAGGTTGATGATATTTATGCTTAAGCAAGGACATCTCAACTATACTGTAACTGCACCTTAACACACCCACAGTAGTTAGAAGTAGTATAGTAGCAATAATAATAACAATAACAATAACAGTAAAGCAACAACAGTAATTAGCATCATACATAATAATCAGCACCAGCAGTAACAGCAATAGTAGTGCATCAGCAGTAGTAATAATAACAACAGTAACAATAACAACCAATACTATATCTTAAGGCATCTTAAGCCTTCTTAAGAGTTCATCCTTAAGATCATCTATCCTTACCCTAACCTGCTGCATTGTATCCCTATCCCTTATCGTTACTGTACCATCATCTAGCGTCTGTCTATCTATGGTTATTGCATATGGCGTACCTATCTCATCCAACCTTCTATACCTTCTCCCTATAGAGCCAGAGTCATCATAGAATGCATCAATATCCTTCCTCAGCATCTTGAATACCTCCTTGGCCTTTGCTTCTACCTCATCCTTCTTAACTATAGGCAATACCCCAACCTGTATAGGGGCTAGATAGGGTTTGAGTCTTAACACAAGCCTATCATTCTCCATATCCTCATACAATGAATGCTCTAGTATACAGTAGAGGCTCCTCTCTACCCCCATGGATAGTTCGAATACATGGGGGAGCACTTTACTGTTACCACTACCATCATCAGCAGCATCCATAACCTCCATATTCTCCTTGCTAACCTGCATATGCCCTTTCAGATCATGATCAGATCTATAGTTGCATGCTACAAGTTCTAACCAACCAAGGCTTGTCTCAACCTCAAAGTCATAAGCAACTGTAGCATAGAATGCCTTCTCATCATCAGCAAGCCTCCTGAACCTTGTTCTACCCATATCTATACCAGTCTTGCTGTAGAACTCATTCAGTAGGGCAAGGTAATATGCTATAAGCCTATTTGGGATGATGCCTCTGCTTACTGCAGAGGATGCTGTAACCTCATGCATACCATTGCTATCTTGTATCCTAAGCATAACATCCTTCACTTCATCAAACCTATCTATCTCATCCAACCTTTTAGGGTTACAGAATACCTCTATCTCTGCCTGATAGAACTCCCTTAACCTTATGAGGCTCTGCCTAGGAGCAATCTCATTCCTAAAGCTCTTGCCTACTTGAGCAATTGCTATTGGTAACTTGCAGCGCATGACCTTGAAGAGCCTAGCAAAGTCAACGAATATGCTCTGGCATGTCTCTGGTCTAAGGTATGCTTCAGAACCATCAGCCCCTATGCTTACCTTGAACATCATGTTGAACCTACTAACCTTGCTCAACTCACCGTTGCATTTAGGGCATCTTATGTTATGCTTCTGGATTAGAGTATACAACTCCTCATCTCCAATCCTTTCGGGCACTACAGTGTTTATAACCTCGCCAACAAGCCTATCAGCCCTGTACACAGATGAGCATTTCATGCATCTAACTATGGGATCATTGAAGCTATCAAGATGACCTGAGGCTATGAAGACGCTCTTGCTCATTATCTGGCTACCATCTATCTCAAGCATACCATCCCTCCTAACCAACTCCCTCCTCCACAACTCTATGTAC
>BEHG01000094.1 GCA_002898655.1 archaeon HR04 | reverse complement strand
TCACCCTTCATCCATAGCCTCTTCCTTGACCTACTCCAGAACCATGCCTTGCCAGTCTGTATGGTAAGTTGTAGTGCCTCCTTGTTTGCATATGCAAGCATGAGCACATCCTTGCTCTTTATATCCTGCACTATAACAGGTATCAACCCTTCAGATTTGGTAAAGTCAACATCATCTATGCTTACCTGCATGGGTCTACATAGCATCAACTCATTAAAAATATTATCGCTTGCACTCTAACTGCAAGGCAAGACTCTTGCATATAAAGAAAGCAGAACTAGCAGATCCTAACCTCTACTCCATTATCCTTGAGATACCGCTTTACATCCCTAACAGTGTACTCACCATAATGGAAGATGGATGCAGCAAGGGCAGCATCTGCACCTGTCTCCCTGAACAATGCAAGCATATGCTCTGGACCCCCAGCACCACCAGATGCTATAACAGGTATATTAACTGCCTTGCATACCTGAGCAGTCAACTCAAGATCATAACCATCCTTTGTACCATCCTTGTCTATGCTTGTTAGCAACAGTTCCCCAGCACCAAGGCTCTCTACCCTTCTAGCCCACTCAACAGCATCCATACCAGTTGGTCTCTTCCCTCCATAGATGTAGACCTCATAGAAGATCTCCCCCCTCTCCCTCTTCCTCTTACTCTCCATCTCCCTCTCACCATCCCCATCCCTTATGCTCCTCTTCGCATCTATAGCAACTACAACACACTGCTTGCCAAATACATCCTTCAGTTCAGTTATAAGGGAGGGGTTCTTCACAGCAGCAGTATTCACTGATACCTTATCTGCACCAGCAAGTAGTATGGCTCTAGCATCATCCATGCTCCTTATACCCCCTCCAACGGTGAATGGTATATCTATTGCCCTTGCTACGCTCTTAACCACCTCTACCATGGTTGCTCTATGCTCTTCACTAGCAGTTATATCCAAGAAGACGAGTTCATCAGCGCAGTCGTTGCTATAATGCTTAGCCAACTCAACTGGATCGCCAGCATCCCTTATATCCTTGAAGTGTATACCCTTCACAACTCTACCCTTATCAACATCAAGGCATGGGATTATCCTCTTTGCAAGCAATATCATAACTCCTACATCACATAATTTAATTATAATGTGGATAGCCTCTTTGCCTCCCCAACCCTTATCCTACCTTCATACAGTGCCTTGCCTAGTATAACAGCATATGCACCAGCATCCCTAGCAATCCTAACATCATCAAGCGTTGCTATCCCTCCAGATGCTATGATCTCAAGCCCTGCTCTATCAGCATCCTTGATTATCTTAATAGATGAGTTGCTCAAGCCTAGCATAGTACCATCCCTTGCAGTATCTGTTACAAGGAACCTCTTAACCCCTAATGAGGAGAAGTGCCTTAACGCATCCTCCATGCTTACACCAGTGCTATCCCTCCAACCATGGATCTTAACGATACCATCCTCATGGTCCAATGCAACTATTATCCTCTCATAGCCGTAGAGTTCAAGCAGTCTAGTTAATGCATGCTCATCCTTGAATGCAAGTGTAGCAAGGACTACAGCATGTGCATGTTCAAGCATTGATACAGCAGCATCCAAACTCCTTATCCCCCCAGCAGCCTGCACTGGTACACTTACACTCCTACTTATCCTCTCTACAATTGCTCTATGGTTTGTTGCTAGGGAGAGTGTAGCGTTAAGATCAACTATATGGAGGGCATCTGCACCTTCCCTTACCCATGCCTTTGCTACTTCTAAAGGATCATCACTATACACAGTCTGCTTTGATGGATCGCCCTTGGTTAACCTTACAACCTTGCCATCCATTAGGTCTATAGCAGGTATTATCTTCATACCCTAAACCTATCTACCTACATACCTACCTACATTATTCTTATTCCTTCTCCTCCTACCTACCTTCTTACTCTTATTCCTCCTCCCTATCAGATAAGATGGGGTTGAATTGGGTTGACTGGGTTGGTTGACTGGATGGGATCATCTCTTGATATGGTTAAGGAAGTTGGTTAGCATATGCATCCCATCAGAGCCAGACTTCTCTGGATGGAACTGTGTACCAAAGATGTTGCCATGCTCTATCACTGCTGGGAACTCAACACCATACTCAGATCTTGCACTAACAACTCTACCATCCCTTGGTCTTGCATGGTATGAGTGTACAAAGTACATCCATGTGCCATCCTCTATACCATTCAGTAGAACACTACTATTACTACTGCTAGCATCTATCCTTAACCTATTCCATCCCATATGAGGGATCTTAACGCTCCTAGGCAGCATCACAACCTCTCCAGCAAGTATACTCAACCCTGGAAGGGTACCTTCTTCACTCCTCTCGAAGAGCATCTCCATGCCTAGGCATATGCCTAACATGGGCATACCAGAGTCTATAGCCTCAAGCAACCTATCCTTGTAAGGCATGATACTCTTCATGGCAGGATCGAAGTTACCTACGCCTGGAAGGATTAGTGCTTTGTATAAATCAAGGTTATCCATGCTCCTTATAACTTCCACATCTGCACAAAGCCTCTCAAACGCAACCTTTATGCTGAATATGTTGCCAGCACCATAATCGAATATAGCAATCTTACTCATCCTATATGATGTGGGGAAGGCTCTCTAATTTATCTATTGTCTATTTTAGAGTATGAATAGGTAGGTAAGGAAGGAATGAATGAATTAATGAAGAAGGAAGGAAGGGAGGAAGGAAGAAGGAAGAAGGAAGGATAAGGATATCGCTTGCTTCAGATATCTCATCCTCTACCTAATAGAATAGGTCTTGATCTTGTTAGATGGTACCCTTTGTACTTGCTATACCCTTCCTTGGGTTTATAGATGCTGCATTCCTCAATGCTACCCCCAACGCCTTGCATGCTGCCTCAACCTTATGGTGATCATTGCTCCCATACTGCACCACCACATGTATACATGCATTAAGGTTCAACGCAAATGATGTGAAGAAGTGCTCTATATCCTCCTTTACCATATCCTCAACACCATTAGCCAACTTTAGATCTATAGCATGGTATGCCCTTCTCACAAGATCTAATGCTACAGATGCTAATGCATCATCCATTGGCACCATTGCATAACCAAACCTCTCTATACCATCTCTACCGCCCAATGCCTTGTCAAGTGCACTAGCAAGTGTTATTGCAACATCCTCTATTAGATGATGCTTTATACCATCCTTGCTTATGCCCTTCAACCTTATATCTATGAGGGAGTGCTTTGCTATAGATGCTATCATATGGTCTAGGAACCTTATCCCAGTCTCTACACTGTATAAGCCATTCCCATCCAGATCAACCTCAACCTCTACACTAGTCTCATTTGTAGATCTCTCTACCCTATATCTCCTCTCCTGCATCTAACTATAGAGGATGCTATGGTGTTATATAAAGGAAGGTATAAGATAGATCACAATTGAAGTAGCATAAGAAGTAGGTTAACATTCTCTATTATAGCATCACTTCCCATATCTATGAACATCCGCTTCTGCTTCTCAGCATCTATGCTTGTACCATACACCCCAACGAAGTATGTTCTATAGCCATGATCGTTCGATGCACTCCTTGCCATTATAAGATCCTCTGCAGAGTCCCCAACAACTATTGCATTGTTAACATTCATAACCTTCATTGACTTGAGCAGTGCGTATGGGCTAGGCTTAACAACATTCATCCTTAAACCATTCCTCTTCACATACTTATCCTCATCCTCTATGAACACAGATGCCTTAAGATTGAAGTACCCTAGCAGATCCCTCAACGCATACTCTGCTGCTATCCTACTCCTTCCAGATACTATTGCTACCTTACCATCGAACCTCTCATTAAGCATGCTTAGACAATCCTTGCTTACAACAACCTCATCATACTCTATGAACCCCTTGCCATGGTTGAATCTAGGCTCTATACCATGCATAGCGATGAAGAGTTCCTTGCCATAGAAGAGTTCATCGAAGAGAGTAGCGAGCATGCTTGAACCTACAAGCCCAGGGTAGCCAGTGTACTCCCTAGCAACCTTAACAACATGAGCCTTACCAATACTTGCTAGATACTCCTCAACAGACTCTACTCCTCTAGAATCAGCATGCCTTGCAACCTCATGTGCAAAGATCCTTGCACCATCAACATCCGCATGGTTGCTATCATCATTATAGGCTAGTGCTGCAAGTATGCATGCAAAGGTAGTATCAACATCGTTATTGAATCCACCGCTCATCCTAAATGCAAGTATCATCTGCTCATCAACGAAACCCTTCCATTCATCACCAAGCATGGATGAGAGTATCCTTCCTGCAGTCTCTACAATACATGCATTGTAAGATCTGTTTATCCTTACAAGTGTACCATCACAATCTAGCACTATAGAATCAGCAT
>BEHG01000093.1 GCA_002898655.1 archaeon HR04 | reverse complement strand
CCTTCTAAACATACTCTACCATGCAATGGAGATAGCAGCAAGGAGGAATGATAAGGTGCTAAGTGAGGAGGCAATAGAGGAGGCTATAAAGCAGGCATACCCAGGACTTAGGGTGAGGGGTAGCCTTATGAACGTTCCTATAGCAGAGTACATGAGGATAAGGAGGGAGCATTCAAGCATCGATGCACTTGAGCATGGTGTTAAGCAAGCAGTGAAGAACCTCCTAGCACTAATGCAGGAACATGGCAAGATATCAAGGGTTGAGTATGATACTGCAATAAACAGTATAAGTGCAGATGCTGTATACATGGATGCAAATATGAAGAGGGTTGGTGTAATGGTAATCCTTGGCAAGGACTATGCAAGCATGAAGGATCTGTACCATGAGGGTATAAGTGTTGATAAACTGTTAGTTATCAACAACATAGGAAGCAATAGTAGCAATGGAGCAGTGTTTGTAAGTATTGATAAGTATAAGATAGCAGATCTAATCTACTTCAGCCAGAGGTACAGTAAGAAAGAAATAACTGATATAGATGTAGAGAAGGCATTGTTACTTGCAAGATCGATAACACTGCATTGAAGGTTGTATCATTCGATCTAGATGGTACAATCTTCAGGAAGGGGTTGGATGACATCTTCTGGAATAGATTGATACCAGAGTTGGTTGCTAGAGAGAAGGGCATGGGCATAGATGAGGCTGTAAGATATGTTATTAATGAGTATGACTCTATAGGTCCAAATGATATAAGATGGTATATACCAGAGTACTGGTTCTCTAGATTTGGGCTTACCTACACCATGCTAGACCATCTACTCAACGTAATGGAAGAGCAATACTATTCCAATGGCATGTATGAGGATGTGCCTTTACTCGCAGAGATAGGTAAGAGGTATAGACTGATAATATCAACCTGCAACCCACCAGCGATGGCAAAGAAGAAACTATCCATAATCAAGAGAAGCAATGTTAGTGTAGATGCACTATTCTCCTCCATATCATACAATATGATCAAGAGTAAAGAGTTCTATAGTATGATATGTAAGGAGATGAATGTCAGTGCAGAGAGTATATTGCATGTAGGTGATGATGCGGTGCAGGATCTTAAGGTACCAAGATCAATTGGTATGCAAGCAATACTTATGGATAGGAGGTGCGAAGGGAATTATTATTATAATGATGAAGTTCTAATTAATAAAAAGGTTATGAGAATGCATGATGAAGAATGTGTAGTCTGCTCCATCAAGGAACTCATTGATATGATCATACAAGAGTAGGTTGTTATTGATGGATGAGTTTGAATGGTGAGGTATGTGCTATGAACCCCTTGCTTGCATTGCCTGGTTATATAACATTGCTTATAGCTGGTCTGATAATAGTTGGTGTAGGCTTCCTTATAGATGAGTCTGAGATAGTGCTAAGATTCATCATAGGCTTTATAGGTCTAGGGTTAATAGCAGTTGCAATACTTGCTATAGTTGTTGTAAGATGATCATTAACATTGCTGCTATTGTTATTGTTGCTATTACTGCTTGTTTGTGAATAAAAGGTTAATAAATTCTAGCATGGCATAGAGAGTGGATGAGTGGCGAGGTTGATGCTGATTATAGTTACAATGCAATTGCTCTGCACAAGAGGCTGAGAGGCAAGATAGAGGTTAGGAACAGGTTAATTATAAGATCAATGCGTGATCTTAGCCTTGTGTACACTCCTGGTGTAGCAAATGTAGCGATGGAGATAGCAAGGGATAAGAGCAATGCTTACACATACACATCGAAGTGGAATAACATAGCAATAGTTACTGATGGTTCAAGGGTACTTGGGCTAGGAAACATAGGTGCAGAAGCTGCACTTCCAGTCATGGAAGGTAAGGCAGTCATATTCAGGCAGTTCGGAGGAGTCTATGCATTCCCAATCTGTCTATCAACACAGGATAAGGATGAGATAATCAGGATAGTGCAGGGTATAAGCCCATCATTTGCAGCAATAAGCATAGAGGATATAGAGTCACCAAAGTGTCTAGCGATAGTTGATGAACTCCAGAGTAGTTTAGATATACCAGTATTCCATGATGATCAGCATGGTACTGCAGTAGTAGTACTTGCAGCGCTACTGAACGCATTGAGGCTAGTTGGTAAGAGGTTAGAGGATGCAAAGGTAGTTGTTGCAGGGGCAGGGGCAGCAGGTTATGGCATAGTTAACATACTACACAAGGCCAATGCAAGAAATATACTAGTAGTTGACTCCACAGGGATAATAAGTAGGGATAGGAAGGAGAATATGAATCCATACAAGTTGAGGATAGCAGAGATGAGCAATCCAGAGCAGGTTAGAGGTTCGTTGCAGGATGCTATAAATGGTGCAGATGTGTTCATAGGTGTATCTGGCAAGGCAGATATAGTGAGCAAGGCGATGGTTAGAAGCATGAGTAAGGATGCGATAGTCTTTGCATTGACCAATCCAGTGCCTGAGATACCACCATATATGGCAAAGAATGCTGGAGCAAGGATAGTTGCTACTGGCAGATCGGATTACCGTAATCAGATAAATAATGCTATTGTATTCCCATCGTTGATGAGAGCGATTCTTGACCTAAACATAAAACGTATAGAATGGGATATGCTTATTAGTGTTGCATATGCTATAGCAGACCTTGTTGGTAACAACATTAGCGAGAGATATATAATACCAAATATGATGGATCATAGACTATTGGAGGCTGTTAGGAATACCGTTAAGTATTATCCGTCTCAATAAGAATATAATATAATATGGTGTTATTAACCTGATTCTTATTATAAGTTAGAGATGTCGCTGTAGAATAATATGATATATCAACGAGTCTATAGTTGCAAACGTTTATTAGTATATATGCCTATAGTATGTAATGGTAGAGATTTTTGGTAGAAGTTTAAGGGATATAATATGTGATACTCCCTTGTACATCTCTCTAGCCAGAAGGTACTGTGGGATAAGGTTATTCAAAGAGAGACATCCATTACTTGCCTCCGTAGATGTCTCCAATGCATGCAACCTTCATTGTTCACATTGTTACTGGTGGCTTAATAGAAAGGAGGATGATGGTCTACATACTGAGGAATGGAGGAGGATAATACGTAGGATGCTTAAGGGGAAGGTTATGCATGTTGGTATTGCTGGAGGAGAACCATTGCTACGCTTGGATGTTATCAAGGTATTCTGTGAGGAGATGCCTAGACATGTATCTGTAGTAACAAATGGAACATTGCCATTGCAGAGGATAGAGGGTCTCTACTTTTACTTTGTATCTATAGATGGGACTAGAGAGGTGCATGATAAGATAAGGGGTAAGGGTTCTTACGATAGGACGAGGAGGAACATACTTGATTACATAGAGCGCTATAGCAATAATGGATATAAAGCATGGAAGGATATATGGTTATCATTCACCATAAACTCAATAAACTATAAGAGTGTAGAGGATTATATAGAGGAGTGGTATGGTATAGTGAACAAGGTTGCAGTACAGTTCCATACACCATTCGTGAAGGAAGACCCCCTCATACTCCCATTCGGGGAAGAGAGAGACTATGTGGTTTCAAAGTTACTGGAGTTGAGGAAGAGGTATCCTAAATTCATTGCTAATCATCCAAGGCAGCTTGAACTCTTGAGAAGGAGCTGGGGAGGCAAGGGCACAACACCTATAGCATGCCCATCATGGGCAATACTATCACTAGACCATATGGGTAGGATTAAGAGACCATGCTGTATAGGGAGTGCAGATGCTAATGCCATACAACCTATATGTGAAGAATGTGGGTTAAGTAGTTATGCTATGCTATACTCTTATGGTATAAGAGGCGCATAATGGATCAGTATTCACATGTATTCTTGTATATCGCTCTATTGTAACCTTTTTATTTTAGTTTATAACCAATCAATTACTTCAGGCATTGCAAGATAGCACTAGTATATTATTCTGACCTGCAACAATACATGGCAGATACAGTCAGTAATCAGAATGGATCTTATCATGAATATATGCCGGGGGCGGGATTCGAGCCCGCGACCTCCAGATTATGAGTCTTGCCCCTCTTGTGGAGGTCTGGCGCTCTAACCAGGCTAAGCTCTCAGGCCTACTCACTCTTCTATCTGCTATGTTCAGTACCCCGGCTTCTCCCGGCATGTAGAGGTTGTAAGAAGCATTTAATTTACTTTATTATTGAATCTGCCCAACCAGACCAGAGCCTATATCAAAGGTCTATATCATGCATGCATACGTACATACATCTAATAACTAGCCCTTATCATTCTTACCATATGCCTTTAACATAGCATCCCATCTAGCATTACTACGCTTCACCCATTGGAACTTCCTCTGTAGTGATGCTGTGTATATGCTAGCCCAATCTATACCAACGTATCTACACCATGCATAGAAGAGCCTAGGATCTATGTAGTTCCTTAGGGATGTT
>BEHG01000092.1 GCA_002898655.1 archaeon HR04 | reverse complement strand
TACACATGCTGTAACCTAAGCTACGATCTCTGCTGTTGCAAACCTGTTTGCAACGTTGGATATCCTTATCTTGTACTCCTTACCTATCTCTGCGCCCTGAACGAATATAACAAAACCCTTGATCCTTGCAACACCATCGCCCTTCTTGCTCATCTCATCTATCCTTACTGTGTACTCCTGTCCCTTCTCGACTGGCTTAGGTCTTATATCGAAGCCTGTATTTCTTTTCGTACGTTACACCTCCTATCCTTCTTCTATGTACCTAAATATAAATTAATGGATGTTGTAAAGTTGATGTATATATTAAGTATACATCAAAGGTTACTAACTATACCATTGCGGTTATGTATGTGTTGATGTTGGTTATAGCAAGGTAAATATGGTAAACGTTAAATATGATATAGTGATGGTGCATATCGATGAGTAGTGAAGTGAGTCAGGATGTAAAGACCATAGATGTTAGAGGCTTATTCTGTCCTGAACCAGTGTTCAGAACAAAGATTGCAATGGAGAGGCTCTCTGTTGGTAGCATGCTTAGGGTTATCGCTGATGATCCAGATGCTGAGGAGGATATAAAGAGATGGGTTCAAAGAACAGGTCATGAACTGATCAGCCTAAGCAAGGAAGGAAGCAATCTGATCTTCCTTATAAGGAAGAAGTAGAGGATAAAGCAAGAGGAGGGAGAAGGTGAGAGAGAAGAAGGAAGGGAGAGATGGAGGGAGGTAGGTAGGGAGGAGAAGAGATAGGATGAAGGCATTAACACCAGAACTCCTGAATAAGATAGGGAATACGCCATTGATAGAGTTAAGATCGTTCTCAAGTAGCAGGGTAAGGATACTTGCAAAGTTGGAGTGGTTCAATCCCTTCGGCTCTGTCAAGGATAGAGCAGCGTACTGGATGTTCAAGGATGCAGAGGGTAAAGGACTAATAACTAGAGGCAAGCATGTTATAATAGAACCAACATCTGGCAACACTGGAATAGCACTTGCAGGGATAGCAAGGCTTTTAGGCTATGAGGTTGAGATAGTCATACCTGAGAAGGCAAGTAAGGAGACCAAGGATATTCTTAGAGCATTAGGAGCAAACCTCTACGAGACATCTGATGATCTCTGCCCTAGGGTAGGTGTTGGCACAGATCAAAGCATATCCCTAGCAAAGGCAATAGCAAGGGCTAGACCAGACAAATACTACATGCCCAATCAGTATGAGAATGATGCTAACTTCCTTGCACACTATGAGGGTACTGGTCCTGAGATATGGGCACAGACAGACGGTAGGATAACACACTTTGTAGCAGGGGTTGGTACTGGGGGTACTATAACTGGTGTAGGGCTCTACTTGAAGGAGAGGAACAAGGCTATAAGGGTTATAGCGGTTCAGCCCCAGAAGCAGCATCTGATCCAAGGGCTCAGGAACTTTGAAGAGTCCAATATACCAACACTCTTTGAGCGTAGGGCAGATGTGGTTGATGAATGGTATACTATAACAAATGAGGAGTCATTCAAGATGGTTAGAGAACTGTATGAGAGGGAGAGGCTTCTAGTAGGACCATCATCTGGATGTGTAATGGCTGCAGCATGCAAGGTTAAGGAGATGATAGAGTCATCATTAGAAAGAGTTGAGGAGGATTATGGCGATGGTGGTAATGGAAGTGGTAATGGAAGAAGGGAGAAGATCATAGTTGTAGTATTTGCAGATAACGGTAGAAAGTTCAGAAGTCTATATTCTCAGCAAGGTGTATTCAGTAATGGAGAGTTTGATGATGCATTAAGGAATGCTATCATGCTTGGTGAATCGTTCTTTTAATTGATTTACTGGTTCTGTTAATCTATACACATTATTGCAGACCGTTGATATCAATCTCTTAATAAAGATGACTATATGATGAATGAATTTGTTGTATGCTGCTAGTGAAGTAATAAGTGTAGGTAGTAGAGCAAGCAAAGTTGGTATCATGTTAGTATTAACGAGGGTATAGAAAGACCTGCTCAAAGGATAGGAACTATAATAAAGTTGATTTCTACCAATAACAAATAGATAATAATATAATGTTAAGGTAATACACTAATTATTATTATTTGTTATGATGGTACTTCTCAGCAAGATACCTCTCAACATCTAGAGCAGCCATGCACCCAAACCCAGCAGCAGTTATAGCCTGTCTATACACTGGATCATGCACATCCCCAGCAACGAATACACCATCTATATTGCTCTTTGTATGATCTCTCACCTTTATGTAGCCATGTTCATCCATCTCTATCTGACCCTTGAATATCTGTGTGTTAGGCTCATGCCCTATAGCAACAAATACCCCTCCACACTTCAACTCATACCTCTTATCTGTTGTGAGATCCCTTATGAGTACAGCGTTAACCTTCCTATCTCCAAGTATATCCTCAACCACAGAGTTCCATACAAAACTTATCTTTGGGTTTGTGTATGCCCTCTCTTGCAGTATCTTGCTTGCCCTCAACCTATCCCTCCTATGCACTATCTGAACCCTGTTTGCAAACTTTGTTAGGAATAGTGCCTCTTCAACTGCACTATCCCCTCCCCCAACTACAACTAGATCCTCGCCCTTGAAGAATGGTCCATCGCATGTTGCACAGTACGATACACCTTTGCCAGCAAACCTCTCCTCACTCTTCAAACCAAGCTTCCTTGGTGATGCTCCAGTAGCAATTATAACAGCATCTGCCTCAAACCTCTTATCCACAGTGTTTATTATGAAGGGATTACGCATAAAATCAACGCTTGTAGCAACATCATCAAGTATGGTTGCTCCAAACCTCTCTGCCTGAGCACGCATATTCATCATCAACTCTGGTCCAAATATCCCATGGGGGAAGCCTGGAAAGTTCTCCACAGTACCTGTGTTCATCAACTGCCCTCCTGGAAGGTTACCACTTATCACAAGCGTATCCAACTTTGCCCTTGCAGTGTATATGGCAGCAGTAAGACCTGCAGGACCAGAGCCAAGGATTATAACTGAGTACTTTGGCTTGAGTTCTCCACCCTCCTCCATCGATATTGTTGATAGGTGTATGGAGTTGGACATGGGAGAGCATCAAAGCAAACCTTATTTAAATCATGATATGATATTAACTCAAGGATATGGAATGATGTCATCATCGCTACCACTACCACTACTCCTATTGTATGATGATAGGTGTAATTACTGCACAAGGTTTGCCTTCCTAGTGTATAGACTCTATGCTAAGATGGGAGATGGGATGATGCTTATAGGGCTTAACAGCATAGAGGGTTACAGGATCAAGTCTCTGCTATATGAATACTGTGATGATCCAGATGGCATGTTCTGGTTGTTGTACTTAAACCCTGACTGTATCAAGGCATATGGGGGTAGGGCAGCACTCTTTAGGCTTGCCATTGAACTTCTCAAGTCAGCATTTGGCATTTTAAGGAGAGGGAAGGAGTGTAAGGTAAGCATGTCCTATAATAAAGTATGTATCATGGATGATGCTGAGAGTAGTGCTAATCTATGCATAGCATCCAATAGATGCAATCTCATATCAAGGTTGATAAGCCTACTTGTTAAGGGTGAGAATGTAACTATAGCATATGAGCAAAAATAGATTGTATACTTTGCTGCTAGCATAGTTACTACCAGCATCTAGCAGAGATCTTATCTTATTAGATCTAATCTATCATCAGTCTAATCAGGGTTCTACGCTTACCTCAACCTCTTCCTTCAACTTCATTGCTGCTATCTCTGCTGCCCTCCTTCCAGATAGTAGCATGGCACCAAATGTAGGTCCCATCCTTGGGAGCCCAAATGTCTCAGCAACACTCATTCCAGCAACTATCAGTCCTGGGTAAACCTCTGATGTATGCTCAACTACCAGATCTTCAGACTGCTCAACCCACATTGGGTTCATGCCAGAGAACTTCACTAGCCCTCTATCCATGAGCCTCTTCACAGCAACAGCATCATGACCAGATGCATCTATAACAACCTTAGCCTCCAGCGCTACTGGATCAACGCATGTTATGTTCCTTGGGAGTGCAGATACTGGCATCCAGTTAACAACAACACCACCAACCCTATTCCTCCTAAGCACTAGGTCATCAAACTTTGTTAGGTTAAGGAACTTCACTCCAGCATCGCATGCAGATGCTATCAACTTGGAGCATGCATTGGGGCCAGGAGTTGCATATAGACCATCGCTAACCTCTTTGTACCTCACGCCCA
This sequence comes from archaeon HR04, assembly GCA_002898655.1. Taxonomy (GTDB): domain Archaea; phylum Thermoproteota; class Nitrososphaeria; order Nitrososphaerales; family Nitrosocaldaceae; genus Nitrosocaldus. The sequence continues at coordinate 302 of BEHG01000092.1, read as the reverse complement.
ACTCATCTAAGATCTTGTTTGCCGGGGCCCTGATGGTTATAGGGTTCATCATGAAGCCTCCAATCCAGAACCCCCCTCCAAGGTAGTTGTTCTGCTCAACTATGAGCGTCTTGAAGCCTCTCCTTGCAAGATCCCTCCCAGCCATAAGCCCTGCAGGACCAGCACCTATTATTATCACATCGCTATCAGCATACTCCATGAAGGTCTCATGGAACATCTCCGCTATAGCTCTGGTTATCTCCTTCTCGCTCACCTTTGCAAATATAGGCATATGCATACTCCTCAGTAGTGATATTTAATGG
>BEHG01000091.1 GCA_002898655.1 archaeon HR04 | reverse complement strand
AACAGTAGGGGTGGTTGAGGCTAGCATAGTTGTTGATGATGGCAAGGTTAAGGGTCTAACCAGGGATAGGGTTGATGCAGATGTAAGCATAGATGCATCCAAGCCAGGGTTATATGCAATACCTGGTGCAGTAGATCCACATGTGCACTATGGTGTATTCACACCAATAGACAAGGCTGCAGAGACAGAGTCTAGATCTGCTGCTGTTGGAGGTGTAACAACCATGATGCGTATGCTAAGGCTCTACTCATCCTATAGGGCAAAGTTGGATATGCATCTAGAGGCTAGCAAGGGTTCACATCTAGTTGATTATGCTTACCATGCATCTATACTGCTTGATGAGCATCTTGATGAGATGGGGTTCTGTGTTAGCAAAGGAGTAACATCCTTCAAGCTGTACATGAACCTAAGGGGAGATGTTGGGGGTATATACATGGATATAGACCCTTACTCAAACACTCTAGCGCATGGTATGGTTGATACTACGCAAGAGATGGTTGAGGCTGCAATAGCAAGAGCAGCAATGCTCTCATGCATAACACTCGTACATGCTGAGGATCCTGAGATATGCTCTAGGGAGATGAAGAGGGTTAGGGAGCAGGGATTGAATGGGCTTAAAGCATGGAGTGATGCTAGACCAGCAGAGGCTGAAGAGAAGGCAATAGCCTATGTTACAGATATAGCAGAGAGGTATGGTGCAAGCATTTACATAGTACATGTTGGCTCATCCAAGGCTCTTCATGCGCTTGCAGAGTATAAAGGAAGGAAGGGTTCAAGCAAGGTGTATGTTGAGACATGCCCCCATTACTTGACACATACTCATTGCTTTGATCTTAGAGGTAAGGTTGTACCCCCCTTGAGGAGTAAGGATGATGTTGCAATGGTATGGGATGCAATAAGTAATGGCTTGATAGACTGCATAGGGAGCGATCATGTTGCAAACAGGCTTGATATGAAGTTGGGTAGCGGTAGCTGTGGTGGTAGTAGTATTGGTAGTAGTAGTAATGATGGTGATGGTAGTGATGGTGATGTATGGTCAGCCCTTGCAGGTTTCCCTGGTATAGCAACGATACTTCCTGTTATGCTTAGCGAGGGTGTTAACAAGGGCAGGATAACCCTTGAGAGACTTGTGGAACTAACAAGCCTTAACGCAGCAAGGATATTTGGGCTTGAAGGTAAAGGTTCTATAGCAGTTGGTAATGATGCAGATATAGTGCTTGTAGATCTTGATAGGGAGAAGAGGGTGAGTCCAGAGTTGCTATGCTCTTACTCTGATTACACTATATATGATGGGTGGGTGCTGAAAGGTTGGCCAATATACACAATAGTTAGAGGCAGGGTTGTTATGGATGATGGTATGATTGTAGGGGAGAAGGGCTATGGCAAGTATATTGCAAGGAGACCTTCTCGATGAATCATCTACCTATAACATCGAACCTCCCATCTCCCCTTGCCTTATAGTATAGATCTGCAGCCTTGCTAAATAACCCAACCTCAACTACTCCTGGTATACACTTCAGCCTATGCTCAAGGTTATAGGGATCTTCTATGCTACTAAATACAGTGTCTATTATTATATTCCCATTCTCAGTCATGATAGGGTAGCCTCTATCATTGACTCTAACACTAGGTTCTGCATACATGCTTCTTAGCATATTGCTAACGTATGCCCTTGCATATGGTACAACCTCTATGGGTATGGGCAATGTCAGCTTATCAACGTACTTGCTCTCATCTGCAAGTATCACAACCTTCTTTGCTGCATACATGAGCACCTTCTCCCTAAGCAGTGCACCTCCTCCACCTTTTATCATAACTAGACTATTAGCATCTATCTGATCTGCACCATCGAATACAAGATCAACAGAAGGGATGAGTGACTCATCCCCTATACTCATCTTAAGTTCCTCAGCCTTCATCTTTATCTGGAGCGATGTTGGTATGAACCTTATACTTGCCATATCTATGCCCATACTTCTACTCATCCTTGCAAGTACATCTAGAAGTGCTGCAACTGTTCTACCAGAGCCAAGACCTATTATCATGCCATCCCTTACATGCTCATATACTGCAGATTCAAGCATCCTAGTCATGGTTATGGTGTTCATACCTTGCAGGTAGTTATCTATTACATTTTATCTTTTGTTATTCATTCATTCATACATCCTCCTTCTCCAATCTTGCCAATACATCCATTATCTGCTTCTTTATACTCTCCAATTCATCATTACTGCTATCATAATTACTGCTTCCAGCAATCATTGTATTATCAATGCTATTACTGCTATTATTATTGGTAGTAGTAGTGGTGGTAGTGTTATTATTATCATCCCTTCTACCATCATCATGCCCCATCTCATGCCACGATTCATAAGATATACCGCTCATCTCCTTCTCCATCATGCTAGTCTTGGTAATAGAATCTGGATTGCTGTTAGCATCTATAACCATAACCTCTAACCCTTCATAATCATAAGCCTTCTTATCCTCTCTACCTTCATCCCCCTTACTCTCAATAGCCTCCACCATCCTAACACCCTCACTATCATCATTAGCCATCCTTTTTCTTACTACTCTTTCTCTTCCCCTTCCTCTTCCCCTTCCCCTACTCTGCACTCTAAAACTCCTCTTCCTACTATCATGATTGTAGTATGCATGAACTTGATCCTGATCCTGAACTTGAGCAAGCATAGTAGGAAGGGTAGAAGGGTGTGTGATGTATGAACTGCCTATCTTATTCGCATCTACCTTACCCTCTAGTGAATCAAGTCTGGAATTTAGCCTATCAAGCCTCATTAGTATCTCCTGCATCATCATACTATCGCTCTCTATCTTCTTCCTGCTCTTACTACTACTCCTACTCTCATCATGCATATGATCTATACCATAGCCAGTATGAGCATAAGCATCACCACCATTTACATCTGCATTACTATTACTACTATTATTACTACTGCTACTAACATAACCATAACTGGTGAGTTCCCTATACTCCTCTTCACTTATCCTACCATCGTTCAGGTACTTCTTGAGCCTGATATCTGCAATACTCCTTATCCTATGCTCTATACCCTTATGCACCATCACCCTACTACTCTTCTTATCCTCTACATAGCCTTGTGCAGTGCTATTTACTGCACCTACATCGATGGATGGGGTTGAACCATCATAAACTTCATCCCTCCCCCTCCTACTCCTACTATCTATGCCCTTGTCACTCCTCCTTGCTCTAACGAGTGTTGTTACTGCTCCAGCCAGTGCAGCAGCGATAAGCGCTTCTATCATCTACTTCTCCATCATCATCCTCTTCCTATTATTCATTTACCTCTCTTCTTCTGCTACTGCTTACTTTACTCTCTTACCTTCTTCCCTACCTCCACCTGCTATCTGGGAAGCCACAGTTTGAGCAGCGCTTCTTCCTTACATGGAATGAGTTATTACCACATCTCCTGCACCTTACATGCACCCTTCCCTTATTATGCTTCCCCATCGAGGGGGTACCCTTCATCACTCATCACTTTGGTGGGGATATGAGTACCACATTATCTCCTCTAACAACTATGGTTCCTAGTTCTACTGCCTTGCCATCATCAAGTATCTCTTCAGACTTTGATAGGAGTAGGTTCATATGCTGGTCATAGCCTAGCAGTGTACCTCTTATCACCTTCCCTCCCTTCATCTTTATAAGCACTACACCTCCAACACTCTCATCCAATACCTTGACTGCCATATCAACCGACATATCTATCGCTCATCCTTTGTTGATTGCATATATAAATCATCTCCATCCTTATCCTGTCTACTCATCTGCTCATAAGCATGCTCTACCTCCTCTATCATCTTGATTACCTTGCTAGATATCTCCTCTAGCAGGGCATCACCCTTGTCCTTGCTTGCCATCATAGGATCGCCTATAATACCATCCCTTGCTATACCTGCTATAGAACCTGGAAGGAGTGTTATCCTTGAGAGTATGATGCTATCAGACTTGCTATCTCTACCTCTGCCTTTACCTCTATAGCCTTCCTGCCTTACCTCATCCCCCTTACCCAATACATCCATCCTTACAAGATCTGGTCTTATTGCAAGCATGAGAGATGTCTCACTCTCCCCAGCATGATCAGGCTCCTCAAGGAAGAGTGAGTATGTTATGCTGCATATCAAGATGCCTTTATCCTTGTACTTCTTTGCTAACTCCTTCACACATGAGAGCAGTGCATACTCATTCCCATAGTGTGCATTGAGTATAATGATCCTCCTTACACCATTCTCTGCTAGAGATCTGCATAAATCCTCTACAAGCATGCAGAGGGTCTGTGCACTTATACTAACGTTAAAGAGCGGTTCATGCTCATAGGATATTCCATAGCCTATGCATGGTAGGAGAATAGCACTGAGCCTCTCAGCAACCCTTGCTGCTATATGCTCTGCTATGATCGAGTCTGTACCCAATGGTAGATGCTTACCATGCTGCTCAAGGGAGCCTATGGGGAGTATAGCCTTGATCCTTGCATCGTTCCTAATAGCATCCCTTACCTCCTCATCCCTTGCATATACTGCATTCATACAGGTAGTAACCTTTATGTTATTATATATGGTTGTATGATCTGTGCTTCAAAGAGAGGGAGTAGCGTATGGAGATTACATTATAGAGG
>BEHG01000090.1 GCA_002898655.1 archaeon HR04 | reverse complement strand
TCTTCCCATCTAGAGTAATACTATCTCCATTGTTATACACTGTACCATCAACCCTAACCTCATCATCTCCATCATCATCAAAGTTACCTCTCTCTATTGTATGCCCTACACATTCACCACTATCACCACTACTAACTTGAGCATATGCCATCCTTACACCATCTGCTACAGTCATAGATATTGCTATTAGTAGTAGCAAGGTAGAAGTAGCGACACTAACACTAGTAATGCTCTTGTCTGCCATATCAAAAGGATATATATACAAAGATTTATGTTTTACTGTAGATAACAATGTAATTCTTATTATATAACAGATGTTATATAAGATGAACTAGATATGTATGGGAATATGTGTAGTGAAGCGAGTAAAGATGGGAGGTAGGATGTATATAGGATGATGTGTTTATACCCTCAACTCATATATCTTCTGCCTTGCATCTCTAAGCGATGCTCTCCTCCTAACATAACCCTTCTGGATGAGATGGTTCAATGCTAATCTTAGCGTCCTTGCTGGGAGCATGGTCCTTGCCATAAGGTCTCTCTGGCTCATTGGTCCTTCATACTCTAGCGTCTTGAGAACAAGTTTTGCACTTGGTGGCATACCAAGCATATCCTCAGCCAACTTCACCTTCTTTGCTAGCAGGGATGCTGGAGTATAACCTTCAAGCCTAACAAACCTTGCAGGGTAAGGATACTTGTAGCAGTTCAGCATCCTCCTTATTGTAACCCTCCTACCCCCATCAAGTATAACCTCACACCTATACCTGCTTATTATATCATTAACCTCTATCTCAACATCATCATTAACTATTAAAGGTCTCCTAGTCACATCCATAGAGTTCACTGGCACTATCAAGAATACCCTAGCACTCCTAAGCACCATAGGTCCTCCTGCTGACATGCTGTATGCTGTTGAGCCTATTGGTGTTGAGATTATCACACCATCGCTCTTATCATGCCATACATCATCCCCATTTATCCTTAGCCTATACTCCATAAGGGTAGCGCTCTTTGATGGGAAGAGTGCAACATCATTGAGCACTGGTTCCATCTCCATCCCATCTACCCTAACTGCTAACCTTGTAACCTCCTCAACCCTATATCTGTTTGATGAGATCATGCTCATAACCTTTGCAATATCCCTTACATCAACCTGTGCAAGGAATCCAGTAGAGTCCTCCTCGTATATGCCCAATACTGGAGGGGAGTCAACTGCAAGTTTGTGGAAGTACTGGAGTATACCTTTATCCCCTCCCATCACAAGCACTAGATCAGAGTCTATCGAGCATCTTGACTGCTCTATATTGCTGAGGATATCAACCTTAACATTCATGCTACTCAAGGTGTTAAGTATACTCTGCAGCATACCATCGCCCTCACCCCTCTGCTGCTCAAATGCTACAAGTGATACATGCATACACTTAGAGTATGCTATAGAGGGATTTAAACCAAACAAATAAACAGAAACAATAACAGAGAGGGAGTTAACTAAACTAATCTGCAAATTGAAGGGAAGGGAAGTGAAGGGAGAGATGTGAGCATAACACTTAAAGCATGATATGATACATATCAAGCCCTATGACAAAGAAGAGGAGCAATAGAGGCAGATCGAAGGGAGGGAAGGGGCACTCAAGCCTTGTACAATGCACAAACTGTGGAAGATGGGTGCCTAGGGATAAGGTTAAGAAGGTAACATCAAGGTTGAGCCTCGTTGATCCATCACTTGCAAAGGAGTTGAGGGCAAGCGGGGCGTACATAGCAAGCCCTACGGTGATAAAGTACTATTGTGTCTCATGTGCTGTATACTATGGTGTTGTTAAGGTCAGGGCTGAGGATGAGAGGAAGAGCCCTGAGCCATTGCGTTAAGCACTGCTAATACTCTATGGATGAATGTTATGGCAGCAAGTACAACTATTATGATGAGCCCATACTGCATAAGTTCCATTGATATGATTATGCTTGCTATGCTGAATGTTGATAGCAATAGTAGCCTCTCAGCCCTCTCCCCTACTCCTATGCCCTTCAACTCAACCCCTACCCCTTCTGCCCTTGCCCTTGCATAACTTACTAGAAGTGAGAGTGCCAATGCAAGTATAACAAGTGCTGGGCTAACCTTGCTGCTTAATGCTATCCCTGTGTATATTGCAACCTCTGCTACCCTATCAAGTGTTGAGTCTAGGAATGCACCTGCTCTAGAGACCTTGCCTGTAACCCTAGCAACGCTACCATCAACTATATCGAAGAAGCCAGATATCAGTAGCACTATCCCAGCGTATAGATAAGCATACTCTAGCATTGATTGTAATGCGTAAAGGAAGCCTGCAAGTACTGCTAATGCAAACCCTATAAGTGTCAATGCATTAGGTGAGAGCCCAGTTGCTGCAAACCCTACTCCTATTCTATTCATCATAGGCTCTATATCCTTCCTTATCTTGTTCAGCAACACCATTGCTATACATAGAGTATATTTATAGGCTAGTGCTCATAACTAATTGCATGGGCAAGGTTGGCAAGGGTGTAAGATGCAGTGTTGTAGAGTGTAGCAACAATGCTATAAGATCGCTAGATGCTGGTAAGGTTAGGGGGTCAGGGCTTGATGTTGGTGAAGGGAAGAGGGTTTATCTCTGTGAGGAGCACTATAAGCAGTGGAAGAAGGTATTCAAGCAGAACAAGAGCGATGATATTAGCATAAGGTACAAGTAAGATGATGTAACTACATAAAATCTAAAATAAGAGCATATGTAACTATTATCTCTTTATATGGCTAATTATGGGTAGGATATGTTGAAGAGCCTCATCAAGTTATATGTATTCATCAACTGTTAATATTATGATTGATAAATTGATTACACTAGTTATAAAATATAAATAAACATGGTTTATACATGTGGTATAACCCCAATAATATTATAAATTATAGGATATAATATATTGATATGATAGCCTCAAAAAAATAAGCGGGATGAGATGAGGATAATAAGCGATATACTCTCAGTAATCTTGGATGAAGGAGAAACTAATAAGACAACTCTACTACATAGGGCAAATCTAGACTCTAGGCTCCTCAACAAGTATCTTAGCAGACTTTGCAATGCAGGGCTTATAGAGGTGGAGAATAGAAAGGGGAAGATGAGTGTAAGGATAACGGACAAGGGTACAAGGTTCATAGTACTCTACAAGGAGTTGAGACAGATGGTAAATGGTAAAGTAGAAGCAGTAAAGGATAGTACAAATAAGGCAAGAAAGAATATCTAAATCTATTTTACCTTTAGTAGGTTAAAGATATGTTATGAGATCAGTATATCAGGGAGCTGCTAAGCCCAAGTAGTCTATGGTTTATGAATGCACATTCTCTAAGCCCTAACCTCTTTGCATTGTTTAATACTGTAATCTGTAGCAAGAACGTATAATAGAGCAGTCTGCTTAGGGTCTCATCCTCATAACTTACATTGCACCTACCCTCATCATTACAATACTCTAGCAGTGTAGCATCTATACCATTACTCCTCAACCCATCTGCCAGCATCCTAGCCTTCTCTTCAGATGAGAGTATCAACACTTTATCCCCTTCCTTGAGGGAGAATACCTCCATATGGCAGAACTGCTCCAACCTGCAATATGATGCCCTCGCTCCTAGCACCTCATACAACTTTGCTGAGCCATACACTGCTAGAGGGTATGTTAGTGCATCTCCAACTATGTAGTTCTGCTCAGCAAGCATGATATCCCTTGCATCATCACCAGCCTTTGAGAATACAGCCTTAACATCTACGCTTACATCATCCATCTTAACTGCAAGTGATGCAGATGCTACAAGGCTTGCAGTGAACCCTATGCTACCTGCAGTAAGTACGCCTGTACGCTTGAATCTAATTATGATGGTAGAGTCTGCACCTCTAGCCAACTTACTCTCAGCATTTGCTGTAATTGCAACAACCTTCATGCCATATCCACGTGCCCTATCCATGGCATCAAGCACAGCTCTTGTGGAGCCAGATACAGATACTATGTAGAGCATCCTCCTAGAGGCTAGCATACTTGATAGTTCAAAAGGATCTATGCATTGAATCCTGAATCCTGATAGCCTCTCAGCCAGCATTGCAGCAGCAAATGAGTCACCACTCCCAGTTATCAGTGCATTTAACTGCTCCTCCTTACTCAACCATCTACCCTTCATCTCCTGCATAAGCATAGGAATACTCTCTACCTGATATGCTATCTCCTGCTCATACGCATCCAGCGTACTCATAAAAGGTCAACACAACTAACATTATCTATCTCTTTCCTCCCTTTACCTAAATTCATTGGCTTGATCTGAGATTTACTATCCTCTCCTTTAGTATGCTCAGTACCAACTTTGGATCTGCTCTACCCTTGCTGTACTTCATAACCTTGCCTAGCAGGTAGTTGAGTGTCTTCTCATTGCTCATAGCATCAATTACAGCCTTCCTCTCCTCCTCCATGACCCTATCCACTATACCTTCTAACTCATCCCTGTTGCTAAGCATATCAACATCATCCATACTCTGTATTATTGTTGATGGTAGCATTCCTGTAGAGAGCATCTTCTGCATTATCTGCTTTGCCATAGTCCTATTTATCTTGCCAGAGTCAACAAGTACTGCAAGTTCTGCTATATGCTTTGGGGTAATCCTTGTAAGGATTCCAGCATAGTTAAC
>BEHG01000089.1 GCA_002898655.1 archaeon HR04 | reverse complement strand
CTCTTGTTATGCCTGCTATTGCTCCTTCTATCCTCTTGCATGTTATCTAACTTCTATAGAGGACTCGTTGAACCCTAGTTCAATAAGATACTTCTTAACCTGCTCCCTATGGTCTCCTTGGAGCATAACATAACCATCCTTTGCTGTCCCCCCACATGCCAACCTGCTCTTAAGATGCTTCACTATCTTATCTATATCGCCTAGATTGCCTATACCCTCTATCATCGTTATATCCTTGTTGAACCTCCTCTTCTCCAACCTTACCACTATCTTGCTCTCCTCCTTCTCCAACTCCACACAGGCACACAGATCCTGTGGAAGTCCACATCTCTTACATATAACAGACATCTGATGTAAGAATTTAACATGTACTCATTATTAAGCCTTGCTAGGCAGGCAAGCATGTTATGAAGCATATCATTGCTTTTATTTGGGTTAGTAGAAAGGATACCTGTTGAGCAAGGATAGCATGAAGGCAGCTGCAGAGATGCTAAGGAAGGGAGGTACCCTTGTTAAGGAGGCTTGCAGCAAGTGTAGAGGTGTGCAGGTGAAGTACTCTGGCAGGTTGATATGCATAAACTGTGGTAGTGAGACTGTGCTTGAAGAGGCTAAGGTAGGGTCACTACAGGATCTAAGGAGTGTTATAATAGCAAAGGTTAACAGTACAGCAAGGATGCTTGAGCAAGAGAATGATATAGCAAGGCAGATGGAGATTGCAAGGCTACTCCTCTACTACCTTGAGATACTTGCAAAGGTAAGTGAAGAGAGGGGCAAGGAGGAGAGGGTAAGAGGAGGAGAGGGAGAAAGAGGAGAGAGAGGAGAAAGGAAGGAGGTTAAGGAGAGGGTAGGAGGAAGAGAAGAAGGGGTAGGAGGAATGGTTAGAGCAAGAGAGGTAGATGATGATGAGGAGCAATGATCAATATAACATAATAATAACACCATCCAAATAATGTAAGAGTATATACCAATTAGTAAGGTATTTATCCTTGGATGAAGGGATGGATGGTAGGTATGAGTGTTAGGAAGGGTAAGAAGGGTGCACCACTACCAGCATCCAGTGCTGGACTCTTAAGGTTCTTCGAGGATGAGACTAAAGGCATAAAGGTTAGACCAGAGATAGTCTTTGCTATAGCATCAGGGCTTATAGGCATATCCATACTCATAAAGATCCTCTTCCCAATATAGAGTAGATACGATGATGCATAGATGGATTCTGTAAGCAGAATACATAGGAGGTTCTCACTCACACTAATCAACCCCTCATCGCATAAGACCTCCTTGCTCATATCATTAGCATGTATAAGTGCAATAGCATACACCGTTGGTGCAGATCTCCTGCTCATCCCTGTAGCGCTGGGCATAGCATTACTCCTCTTCAGGATAGATTACCTACTCCTCAAAGATCATCCAGTTGCAAAGTTGAGCAAGGTTTATCATACAAATGCATTTGCATTCATGCTCTGGTTTGCAGTCCTAATACTAAGCATACTTCTTGCAATGCTTGGTAATCATGATACCCTTCTGATTGAGGGTATGGTATTTGCAGTAGCACTTAGATTATGCATATTCACATCAGTATTTGGCTCATCGCTAAAGAGATCAGCGCTTATAGCACCAATAACCCCTATAGCATTGCTACTCCTCCTCCTGCCATATGATGCTATCATTCAGGTGTTGGACGCTCCAACCATAGCAACAGGCATGGCAGTTATAGGCATAGCAGTTGTATGGTGCATCATGGCAGATAGGAGTGGGAGGCCAGGGGTTGAGAGTACGTTCAGGCTACTTCAGGCTTACCTGCTTGCCTGGACTGAGAGAGATGCAAGGCTCATGGAGTCTATGATGGCTAGCAAGGCAGAGCAGTCAACAGTAAGCACAAAGATACTTGCATTTAGGAGAGAGGATGGTGCTCATGCCGTTGGTAGATCATCTAAATCAGGCTCCATGTATGATATGCTCATTCTACCAGATGTCCATCCTGGTCCATTCTACCCAGTTGGAGGTAGCAACCTCCCCTACGATATACATGCTAGATACACTACTACAGTTGCAGTTATGCATGGTATATCTGATCACTCATCAAACCTACCATCTAGAGATGATGTGGAGAGGTTCATCGACTCACTTGCAGAGTATAGTATAGTTGAGCAAGGCAGTACATGCACAGCATCTGTAGAGGTTCAGGTAAATAATGCAAGGGTAACAGGGATAGCGTTTGGTAGGGTAGCGTTATTGCTACTCTCATCAGCAAGAGGCATGGATGATCTGCCCAAGAGCATTAGGGATGATGTTGAGCATTACGCATTTGAGCATGGGTTCAAGGATCTGCTCATAGTTGATGCACATAACTGCATGGGAGATGATTTGAGTAGTGAGGAGATCAATGATATGATAGATGCATGTAAGAGAACTTTAAAGGCATTAACGGAAATGGTGCAGCATAGGTTCAGGGTTGGTGTAGCAAGGGCATGGCATGAGAGCGATGATATTGGTCTTGCTGGCATGAGTGCTATTGCAGTACTTATTGATGGTGTTGTTGATGGTAATAGTAATAGCAATAGCAGTAATAGCAATAGCAGTAATAACAGTAGTAGCAGTAATCATAATGGATTGCTGATACTATGGGCTGATGCAAACAATGCAGTTAAGGGTTTGAGTGCATATCTAGAGCAGAGTATAAGAAGAGAAGTAGCATCAAACTTGTATGTGATGCTATGCACATCAGATACCCATTACACATCTGGCAAGGCAAGGAACAGGATGGGCTACTTCCCCCTTGGTAGTGTAACCAATAGAGATGAACTAAGATCGATGCTGGTTAGTTTAAGCAAGGATGCGCTAGCCTCTGCAACATATGCAGTTTATGAAGCAAGAGTATCTAGAACGTTGGTAAAGATAATGGGAGAAGAGCAGTTCAGTAACTACTCCTATGCATTAGATAGAGCGATGAGAATAACTAAGGTATCTATAACTGCTAGCATTCTTGTATTCATTCTGATGGTGCTCTCAACATTCCTAACCTTCTAACTCTAACCTCCTAACCACATGCAACTCATCTAAGATGGAGTAGAGTTCGTTCAGGAACTCTCTAAACCTTGTTATTGGAACTATAGGTACACCATCAATCAATGATGGAGTATCGTTAAGTACAACTACTGCTGGTATAGCATCATCAACATCCCTTCTCTCAGCAATGAATGTCCTTGCTCTGATAACCTGTTTCTCACAAACCCTTGCAAGTTCTGATGTACTTATGTAATGCCAATGCTTACAGTCAATCAGTAATGCTGTATTCCTACAATCAACATACTTTAGACCAACAACATCAACCTCCATCATGGTTCTAGAACCTCTTCTAGAACCTCTCCCTAGCCTTGCTCTAACCCTTACATTCCTTGCTGTAGAGTAGCCATTAGCCTCAAGTATCTCTGCTGTAAGCATCTCAAAGTCCTTCCAGTGTAGCACCCTTGCTACCTCATCCATGCTAGCATTAAGCCTCATTGCAAGTACTACAGCGCTTATCCTATCCATATGCGTGAATCTAACATATCCTTCACCCTCCATGCTACCTATACCATTGCCTATAAGTTCATTAAGCATAGCATTGCATACGCTTATGCTTATACCTGTTTGTGATGATAGTTCATCCATGCTGATTAGTCCATCCATGTATGGTATCATCCTGAGTAAGAGTGACCTGCTTATCTTCATGCTATAGCAATATTTATTTGCTCTTACTCTATAAATATAACGTGATGGCAGATAAGAGGATAGGAGACTCATATCCAAAGATTAGGATAGTGGTTGTTGCTACATCATTAATTGCATTACTGCTTGTACCATTACCATCACCATCATATGTGTATGCGCAACAGCAGAAGGGTCCATATCTAGATGAGGTACAGTTCATACACTATCTGGATGAGAATGTTGCTACAAATGATGTTAGAGCAAGGAACCTAGATACCTACTTCTGGAGGCTCCCCTTGGATCTTGTGCAGAGCCTTAAGGATGATCCTAACATAAGGATATACGATGCCCCTGGAGGATCATTGAGCCTGCTCCTAAACCCAGCACCAACATCAGATACACTTAATCCATTCTCTATAAGGGAGGTTAGGTATGCAATGAACTACCTCATAGATAGAGATCTCATAGTTAATGAGGTCTTGAAGGGATTTGGTGCACCAATGTACTCTGCATTTGGTCAATTCGATCCTGACTATATAGTGCTCATAGATGTTATAGAATCATTTGGATTCAAGTACAACCTAACTCTAGCAGATGAGATGGTAAGCAAAGCATTGATTGATGCTGGAGCAGTAAAGAGAGCAGATGGCAAATGGTACTACAATGACAAACCTATACAGGTTAAGTTCTTCATAAGGGGTGATGATCCTAGGAGGAAGACACTAGGGGAGATAATAGCATCTGATCTAGAGAGGCTAGGCTTCACAGTTGAGAGGATATATGGTGATCTTAACAAGGCATTAAACGAGGTCTATGGCTCAGATCCTAAGGAGTTGAGATGGCATCTATACACTGAAGGCTGGGGTAGATCAGCATTCACAAGATACGATACATCTCTAGCAGCACAGATGTATGCCCCATGGTTTGCAAATATGCCTGGTTTCCAGAATACTGCATTTTGGAACTATGAGAATAAGGAGTTGGATGATCTTACTGAGAGGATATTCACTGGCAAGTATGCATCTAAGGATGAGAGGGACTCGTTGCTAAGGAAGAGTATAGAGTTAGGTGTTAAAGAATCTGTAAGGATATTCATAGCAAGTACAATAGACCCATACATAGTGCGTAAGGGTGTTGATGGCATGGTTCAAGACTTTGGTGCAGGGATAACTGG
>BEHG01000088.1 GCA_002898655.1 archaeon HR04 | reverse complement strand
ACAATCATCCTTCTCTATATTAGCAAGCATACTCATCACGTCACTATATGATGCGTTACTGCTATTTCTTGCAGTACCAACATATATGTTGTCATAGTTTACTGACTTACTGAAGTACTTAACTGCTGTTAATGTCTGTTGAAGGTTGACCTCACCTGCTCCACTAGCCAACTTTATTGGTATGCTATAATGCAATAGTTTGCCTGTGTTGGGGTTACCACCACCAGTAACTAACCCTGCTACCTCAACTGCACCAGTTGCAGACTTTAGCCCTTCACTTATCGTTGTCTTGCTCTTCTGTGTAGTTCCAAATCCTGCATTGAGTACTACAAATGCTAGTGCTGCTGCAACAACAACGAATGCTATCATCACTATTGCAGACTCTATACCTAGGATACCTCTCCTCCTACTGCTATCCCTGCTCCTTCTTGTACCCCTTGTTATATCCATTGCGGCCATGGCATTAGTATAATGGCTTAGATGATATTCTTTAGTTTGTAAGCATGATTACAAACAGGCATAGAATCAATCAAACAAACGAGGATCATCAAATAATCCTTAAATATTTATCTTATAATTAATTGATATGGTCCATGCGAGTGATGCAAGGAATATAGTAAATATGCTGAAGGACCCCATGTATTGGAGGATCGCATCCAAGGCTATAAAGTCCATGCTGGGCAAGAGGAGCCCATTCTATGGCTCTGTAGATGTAACCAATTACTGCAACCTACACTGCTCGCACTGCTACTGGTGGGCTAGCAGGAACTCATCGCTACAGGAGTTGAGTGTAGAAGGATGGAAGCATGTTATAGATGAGTTATTCAAGAAGAGGTACAACGTAGTGCATGTATATCTGCTTGGAGGGGAGCCTTATCTTAGGCCTGATGTTATAGAACTCTTCAGCAACGAGATGTATGGCAAGTGTACTGTAGTCACAAATGCTACTCTACCCATCAAGTTCTTCAAGGGCATAGTGCTCTACATCTTCTCTGTAGATGGGCCTAGAGAGGTTCATGATATGATAAGAGGCAAGACATACGATAAGGTAAGGCATAACATAGTAGAGTTCACAAACACCTATGGAAGGAAGGGCAAGGGCTTCTACACAACAGTCAACGTTACTATAAACTCATTAAACTATAAGCATGTAGGAGAGATGGTGAAGGAATGGGAGGGAGTAGTTGAGGGCATAGTCTTCCAGTTCTATACTCCCTTCAGTGAGAACGATCCCCTCTGGCTCCCATTTGGGGATGAGAGGGATGCGCTCATAGATGAACTTATAAGGCTGAAGAGGGAGCATTATGAGTTCATCCTCAACACTGAAGCACAGTTGAATGTTAGCAGGAGGCCTTGGGGTAGTAGGTGCCCTAACTGGATGTGCATAGCTGTAGATGCATTTGGTAGGATAAAGAGCCCATGCAGCATGGGTAGTGCAGATCCAAACATGCCAAGCCCAATATGCGAGAGGTGTGGCTGCCTTGGCAACTGTCTAGCATACACCTATGGGCTAAGAGGAGATCCAAGCAAGGAGTATGATGTATATGCTAGGGATATTGCTAATGGTATAGGCTTTAGGCAATCATCTCTACTGCATAGATAGTAGCAGTAGCAGTAGTATGTATGTATTGTGCTGCAGGTCTACTCTTTTATACACAACCACTAAAAAGCATCATAAGCAAACCTTGCTAGATAGATTTGGACCTCTACTACCTTGATGAACTGGCAGCAAGGATAAAGGTGAACAGGGATAAGATAGCAAGGCTAAGGCAGGAACTTGCTGATCTTGATGCAAGGATGAGGGATAAGGCGATAGACCAAGAGTTCGCTAGGCTTATAGGCTATCAGCAAGAGGATGAGGATGCTGAGAGCATGAGGGCAAGGATCAACAGTGAGATAGATGCTCTTGAAGAGGCTCTCAAGAACGATATGGAGGAATTCATAAATGGTCTAGCATCATCAGAACTCATCATACCTATAGACCCAAGGCCAGTAATTGGTGATGAGCACTCTACAACTAATGGAGGGAGAGGTAAGATCATCTACAAGTATAGAGATAGTGCAATATTTACAAATTTTGTTGGTATGTTCTCAGTTATATTTAACAATTGTACTGTAAAAGATATTATATTTACACCTGATTCCGTAGTAGTTAATGCCAAGGATGAGAGGGAGGCTAGGTATAGGTTCGTTAATAGCATAAGGGAGATGCAGAGGATGCTAGTTAAGAAGGCTAATGCCATAGCATTGATCGCTGAGCAACAGGTTAAAAGGTGATTATATTATATAGGTAGCATCGTATGGATGAGAGAATAAGGAGTGTTATAAACTGTGTATAAGCGATGGGGCTAGGGTTAACATGCTTGTAGATGCACTAAGCCCACTGTTCTGATGGATGGTAGATATGCCCTAGCACTAGGCTTGGCTTGGCTTGGCTTGGTATATACAACTCATTCTACTAATAGAGCAGTGTGTACTCATGCGTGATAAGTGATGAGGAGTTTAAGTTAATAGCAATGTTATTGGCAAGGGTTGATGAGCTGAAGGATGCTGTAATGTAATGTGATGGAGAAGTGAAGTAAGAGGAAGATAGATAGGAAGAGGAAATGAAGATGATGATCATCCCTACCTCGCTCTAGGCTATATGCTATAATGCTACTGATAAGGTTTATTAACCTAACAGTTGCACCATTTTAGCAAGCGAGATGGGATGGGCTTCTCTAATTTCGATATAAGAAGGTTTGACTGTTCAAGTTACGATGCCTTATGCAAGAGCTTTGTATGGGAGATGCCAGAGTACTTCAACATGGGGGTTGAGATGCTTGATAAGCATGCAGATACCAACATGATAGCAATGTACTATGAGGGTAGCGATGGTAGTGCAAGAATATACAGGTTCAAAGATCTCTTGAATATGTCAAACAGGTTTGCAAATACACTAACAGATCTCAAGATAGGCAAGGGGGATAGGATAGCAATACTTGTACCTCAAGGTCCAGAGGCTCTAGTTTCTATGCTAACAGCGTACAGGATTGGTGCAATAGCATTATCCATGAGCACGCTCTTCGGCACAGATGCCATAAAGTACAGGCTAACAGATAGCAGTGCAAAAGTGCTTGTATTTGATGATTCCCTGAAGGATAAGGTAAAGCCAGCACTAGATGGACTAAACATAGAGGTATTCTCTGTGCACAGTAGTAGCAATGAGTTCTATGATCTTAACAGTATACTCAAGAATGGCTCAACAAACTTCAAGCCAGTAGATACAAGGATAAGGGATCCTGCACACATGCTCTACACATCAGGTACAACTGGTCTTCCAAAGGGTGTGATCCTACCCCACAGCTTCCTGCTTGGATGCATACCATGCTACCAACTCTACCTTGAGATGGCACCAAGGGAAGGGGATGTATTCTGGACACCATCAGAATGGGCTTGGGTAGCTGCAATAGGGGATGTGCTCTTCCCATCGCTCTACTTTGGTTATCCCGTTGTTGTAACCCCTAGGAGCGGGAAGTTCGATCCAGCATGGGCATACAGCATAATGGAACGTTACAGGGTAACATGTGCATATATAGTGCCTACAGCGTTGAGGATGATGCGTAAGTTCAAGGATGAGCCTAGGAAGGAGTATGACCTCTCATTAAGAGCATTGGGAAGTGCTGGGGAGCCAGTTGGTGCAGAACTGGTTAGATGGTGCATGGATAAACTCAACGTGCCATTGAACGAGATATATGGGCAGACAGAGGCAAACATAATAGTTACAAACTGCTACTCTCTAATGGGTCCAAAGCCAGGCTCTATAGGGAAGCCAACGCCAGGGTTCACAGTTGAGGTTCTGGATGAGAATGGTAACATAGCGAAGCCCAATGAGATTGGGGAGATAGCGGTTAAGATGCCAAACCCAGTAGCATTCATAGGCTACTGGAATAGGCAAGAGGATACTGCAAGGAAGGTAAGGAATGGATGGCTATACACTGGAGACAATGGCTACAAGGATGCTGAAGGCTTCATATGGTTCGTTGCAAGGACAGATGATCTGATCAAGGCAGCAGGATACAGGATAGGTCCTGCAGAGGTTGAAGAAGCGATAAACCAGCATCCAGCAGTGCTCGAAAGTGCAGTTGTGCCATGGCATGATGAGATAAGGGGGCATGTTATCAAGGCATATGTTGTTCTCAAACCAGGTCATGAGCCATCTGAAGCACTGAAGGATGAG
Source organism: archaeon HR04 (assembly GCA_002898655.1). Classification (GTDB taxonomy): domain Archaea; phylum Thermoproteota; class Nitrososphaeria; order Nitrososphaerales; family Nitrosocaldaceae; genus Nitrosocaldus. The sequence continues at coordinate 687 of BEHG01000088.1, read as the reverse complement.
ATACAGCAGTCAGTTAGGAAGAGGCTTGCAGAGTATGCATATCCAAGGATAATAGAGTTCATAAACGAGTTACCAAAGACAGATACAGGGAAGATAAAGAGGAAGGAGTTAAGGTCTATGCATACATAACATTATGCATACAACATATTATCTTTTATTGCTATACTATTATTACAGTCTGTTACCACACTCAGCACAGTAAGCATCAAGTATGGAGTTCTCATACCTACACTTACTACATACCCTGCCCTTTACATTCACGCCATCATGCTTTATGCCTTCAACCGCATCCCATGGTACTAGTTCATCATTTGAGTTACCACCATCCTTCTCTATCAATAACCAGACCTTCCTCCCATCCATCACAATAACATCCTTGATCAAGCCTATCCTGCTACCTTTGTAGAATACACCAGCTCTATCCTCTATAACCCTCCTTAGACTTACACCTTTCTTCTTACCTTCAGCAATCATAATAACATCTTCACTAGTGCTTACATCATCTTCATGCCTAATCCTATCAACACCATGTATAGCATTGGGGTCTTTACCTGGCTTCTTGAAGACCTTGTACCTTGCTATTATAGCATTGCACTCTCTACATACATAGTCACCCTGCTCTAGCAGGATATGCCCTTCAGCAACCTCCTCATTAGCCTTATCACTCCTTATTATAGGCGAGCCTTC
>BEHG01000087.1 GCA_002898655.1 archaeon HR04 | reverse complement strand
TGTGAGCCTTCTGGCAGTCTTTGCACTTCTAGGCTTCTTCCCCCTAACAGTTCTTCTAGCATCCTATGCTAGCAACAGCAAGTACCCATTCATTGGAGGGCTAAGGGCACTATACCAGTTGATCTCATATGAGATACCATTGATACTTGCAGTACTCCCAATAGTTATACTTGCATCAACGCTAAGCCTAACAGGTATAGTTGAGGCTCAGTATGCATACTGGTTCATACTGCTTGTGCCTATAGGGGCATTTGTATTCTTTGTAACAGCTTTAGCAGAGCTTGAGAGGATACCATTTGATCTCCCAGAGGCTGAGAGTGAGATAGTTGCTGGATGGTTGACTGAGTACTCTGGTATGGCTTATGGGCTAATCCAGCTAGCAAACTACATAAAGATGTATGCATTATCAGCACTCTTCACAACGCTCTTCCTTGGTGGATGGATAGGACCAGAGTTCCTTCCTAGCATAGAGGTCTTCAACGTGCAAGTGCTCAGCAGCAGTGAGGTTAATAGCATGTTCTGGTTCACTATCAAGACATTTGGTGTAGCATTATTCATGATAATTATCAGAGGCATAAACCCAAGGGTGAAGATAGATGTGCTGCTAAGGGCAGGATGGTCAAAGTTGATAGCATTGGCATTCATCAATGTATTTATAGCAGTAGCACTACTCTACCTTGGTGTTGTAGGTGTTGGTCCTTGAGGTTGATGATTATGATGATATCGTTAACGTTGATCCAGATGCCAACAAGGTTAGCAGTAGTAGTAGTTAGTAGTAGTAATAGTAGTAGTAGGATGGTGGCGATGGATTAATGGGTTCGGTCTCAGGTATGCTAAGGGCACTGGCATCTGGTAGCAAGCATCTAGCAATAAAGAGGTTCACTCTACGTTATCCAGAGCAGAAGCTGAGGTTCGTTGGTGATGGTTATCAATTCGATCCAAAGGAGGGTGTTGGGATTGCAGGGTATAGAGGCAGACATATCCTCTACCATGACAAGTGTACTGGCTGCCAGCTCTGCTCAATAGCATGCGAAGGTATAGCAGAAGCAATAAGCATGGTTAAGGTTGATAAGCAGTACAAGCAGAACAAGAAGGGTATAATGCCCCAGATAGACTATGGGAAGTGTGTCTTCTGTGGGCTCTGCGTTGATGCCTGTCCATTCTATGCATTATTTATGACAGATGATTATGAGTTAGCAGCATACACAAAGGAGCATCTCATATACACACCAGACCAACTTGCTGTGAAGCCAAAGTACCAAGGTACGTACGAGATAAAGATAGATGAGTTGGGTGCATATCATGATGAGTGATCCATACTTCATAGCAGTATCTGCCATAACCATTGCATCAGCCATAATAGCACTTGAGTTCAGGGAGTTGATCTACGGTGCTATAGCCCTTGCAATCACACTCCTAGGCGTTGCAATGTTCTTTGTGCTCCTAGACGCTACATTCGTTGCAATGTTCCAGATAACAGTTTACGTTGGTGCAGTTGTAGTACTCATAATCTTCACGATAATGCTTGTTAGAAGAGAATCATGGCTTAAGCTTGATGAGGGAGGAAGGAGGAGGGTTATGGGTGCAGTTGTGGCATTAGCAGTTATAGGGCTTGTTGGTGCTCTACTTGCAGGCTCGAGCATAGCAAGATGGCAAGCATCTGAGGATGCTCCAACCCTAATGCAGATAGGGGAGGAGATGCTCATATACTACTCTCCAGCATTCATAGCATTGGCATTTACACTTGCAGCATCTGTAATAGGTGCATTGGTTCTTGCAAAGGTTGAGAGGGGTAAGGAGAGGGAAGGAGGAGGCGTAGAGGCAAAGGAAGATGGAGAGGAGAGTGGAGGGAGGGTTGGTGGTGAGGGAGGAGAGTAGGGCAGGGGAGCAGGAATGGGAAGGGAATGTAAGGAAGGGAAGGGAAGAGAAGAGAAGAGAAGAGTAAGTAAGTAAATAAGAGAGGAGGGATGGAGGGAGAGGTGAACGTGCAGATGGCAAAAGCAAGTGAGATATGGAATCAATACCAATGCTTTGAGGGTAGAATTGAGGGAAGGATGATGATGGAGAGGGAGAGGGAGATGAGAGCGAAGATGGAGGGAAGGAGGAGGAAGAGTGTATGGCAGAGATACTAGATTATACCATAGTCTCAATAATACTCCTTGCAATAGGCATCTATGGTCTTACTGTGAAGAGGAACTTTATAAGGATGCTCTTTGCTGTAGAGATAATCATTAACGCTGCAAATCTAAACCTTGTAGCATTCTCTAGGCTAATGCCAGTTCCAAATTCAACAGGGCAGACATTCGCACTATTCTCAATAGCAATAGCAGCAGCAGAGGTTGCGGTTGGATTAGCGCTGATAATAGTTGCATATAGAATATATAGGAACATAGATATCAAGGGGTTGAAGAGGCTAAGCGGGTAATGTACTACCTATTACAGGCTGTCTTCATACCACTTCTACTATCACCCCTAGCCTACTACATAGGCAGGAGGCATGGTGTTAATGCATCAACATGGTTCACCTTTGCAGTAATGCTGTACTCTACACTCATGCTACTCCTAGCATCTATGCAGGGAAGGTATGAGGAGCACTATCCATGGAGCCAGTTGGGTGAGTTTGGATTACTCCTTGATGGGTTGAGCATACCATTCGCTCTAATAATATACATACTCTCAACTGTGCTAGTGCTCTACTCAAAGCCATACATGGTTCACAAGATAGTTGAGCAGTATGAACATGAGCATGCAAATGCTGGGGGTGCACCAGTTAGAGCAGTTGTTGAGGTTCCAGTAGAGTACATCAACACCAACATGGGCATATACTACGCATTGTACCTTGTATTTGCTATGGGTATGCTTGGAACTGTACTTGCTACCAACCTTGTACAGTTCTACGTATTCTTCGAGTTGATGCTTGTACCATCATTCTTCCTGGTAGCCTTGTATGGCTATGGTGCAAGGAAGAGGATAGCACTCATGTACCTCTTCTGGACGCATGTTGGTGCTGTAGTGCTCTTGATAGGACTTATAGCCATGGGGCTATCTTCCAAGAGTTTCGATATCTCTGCCATAGATGAGGCTATGATAGATAAAGGTCTGCTACCATTTATAGCAGGAGCCATAGTTATAGGGCTTGTAGTAAAGTTAGCGATATTCCCAGTGCATATATGGCTACCATATGCCCATGCTGAAGCACCAACTCCTATAAGCGCACTCTTATCCCCAGCAATGATAGGAATAGGAGGATATGCACTGGCAAGGCTTGTAATGCAGTTGCTTCCAAGCACTTATGCAGATATCTCGATATGGTTGAACCTTGGAGGTCTTGTTACCATGATATATGGAGGAGCAATGGCACTGATGCAGGACGATGTGAAGAGGGTTCTAGCATACTCCAGCATAAGCCAGATGGGTTACTTCCTCTTTGGCATCTCATCCCTAAGCGTTATAGGTTCTACTGGTGCTGTGATGCTCTATGTTAGCCATGGTACTGGTAAGGCACTGCTCTTCATGATGGCTGGGATGCTTATAATGCAGGCAGGGACTAGGAGCCTTGCCAGACTTGGTGGGCTAGCAGGGAGGATACCAATAACCGCAGTTACAGCAATGATAGGAGGGTTGGCAATAATGGGTATACCACCAACAAACGGGTTCATGGCAGAGTGGATGCTGTTCCTTGGTGTGCTTGAGAGCGCTGTTAGTGTAGAGCATGGCTCCCTTGTAAGGGTAGTAGCATTTGCCCTAGCAATGGCAGCAACAGTGCTTACAGCAGCATACATACTCTGGATGTACAAGCGTATATTCTATGGAAGTAGGGAAGGTATGGAGCATGTTAGGGAAGGCTCTATGTACATGACTGCACCAATGATGTTCCTTGCAGTACTAACCATAGTGATAGGCATATATCCAGATATGTTTACCTCGCTAGTAGTACCATTCATGAAGGCATTGTTTGGGGGAGGGTTGTGATATGATGATAGGTGAAGGAAGGAAGGTGGTGTATGTGATGGATATGATGGGATTAGTTATGAGTACTAGCATGGATAGGGTGGGTGGGGTGAGAATGGAGAGATGATGGCAGATCTAAGCATGCTCATAAGCATAATAGCGCTTGCAGCAGGGGCAGTGGAGGAGAGTGCAGATAGGTTCATCCATAACCCAGAGTTCGATACTCTAGCACTCAACATATGGCTTGTATGGGTACTTCCTATGATAGGTGCAATGTTAAGCCCGTTGTTTGGGAGGATGGGCAGTAGAGTTAGGGATACAGCACCAGCAGCATTCTCACTTGCAAGTGCAATACTAGCATCAACACTCATCCCAATAGCACTTGCAGGGGATGAGGTACATAGCCAGTACACCTGGATACCAGATCTAGGCATAAGGGCTGGTGTTATAGCAGATACCCTAAGCATAATAATGAGCAACCTTGTAGCATGGATATCCTTCCTCATCATGGTATACAGCATAGGTTACATGAAGGGCGATCCTAATCTGGTTAGATACTGGTTCTTCATGAACTTCTTCATAGGGAGTATGCAGTTGATAGTATTATCTGATAACCTGCTCATGTTATTCTTTGGATGGGAGGGTGTTGGTCTTGCATCCTATGCGCTGATAGGCTTCTGGTACAAGGATAGGGTAAAGGATTACGTTGGTAGGATAGGTCATCATGCGTGGGGTATAGCACAGTACACATCGCCATCGCATGCTGGTATGAAGGCATTCCTCATGACTAGGGCAGGGGATGCTGCAATGCTTGCTGGTATGTTCCTCATCTTCATACATGCTGGCACATTCGAGTACAAGTTACTCCTTGAGGATACAGCATGGGCAGATGTGATGCAGTCAAATGGCTTACTTGTACCTGCTGCAGTACTGATATTTGTAGGGGCGATAGGCAAATCTGCACAGTTCCCACTACATGAATGGCTCCTTGAGGCTATGACTGGTCCAACATCAGTCTCAGCACTCATACATGCAGCAACCATGGTT
>BEHG01000086.1 GCA_002898655.1 archaeon HR04 | reverse complement strand
TGTATGGGCTCAGAGCATACCAACTCCTTGTTTACAAGCAGTATCATCTCACTATCCATACCTCTGCTCTTCTTCATCTGTATAAGCTTCTGAACCTTCTTCTCTATGTAATCCTTTGTCCAGAATCCAACTATCTCTACGTAGATCCTCTTCCCATACTTCTCAAGCACAAAATCTGGTATGAATGCATGTCCTGAGACTACTATGGGTTCTGGCTCCCTTACAAGCCTCCACCCTGTACCATATTGGTTGAAGAATGTAGCGAACCTCTCCTCTATACTACTATCATATACATTGCTTCTGCTAGACAACTCATCGGTATAACCTTCAACTCTACTATGCATCAACGCAATACCCATCTCCCTTGCATCCTTGGATGAGAACTCTAACTCATAGACCCTTCTTGCTCCTACTCCCATACCCTTCCTTACTATCCATGCCTTGAACCACCACCCCTCTGCCTTGAGTAGTGTTGGTAACAGCCTTGCCATCGCAGCCCCATACCTATCAGTCAACTTGAATATGCTTGCTGGACCATCTATAATGCATACTATGCTTGAAGGGAGATGGTGCTCATGCCTATCAACAATGCCTCTATGCTCATCAAGCATGTACATCAAACCAAGCCTCTTCACATCCCTCAAGAGGATCTTCCACTCAGTACCTTGGGATACACTACACTCCATCCTTGTACAGTTCAGGAGCATGCCCTGAATGAGTGCTAGATTGTACTCTCCAACAAGTTCTTCAGGGCTTATGGGTCTGAACTCTTGCATGATAAGATTCTCCTCAAGGTCGCTCCACATAATCTCCTCAACAAATGCCCTATCTATCTTAAGCCTTGATGCAACCTCATCCATTATACTCCTCCTCTCCCCATCCGTTAGTGCATAACCTCTCCTACTTGACTCCTTGAAGACCTCCCTTCTCAAGAGTATAGGATGTACAGGGGTATCGATACGCTTGAATACACACCTCCTCTCAAGTATGGTGTAGAACCCTCTAACAAGCCTGTAATCGCTATAGTACTCCAACTCCCTTATCCTATCTATGAGTATGCCTTTCCTCTCTCTACTACTGTATACCTTCATGAACTCATCTATTATTAGGGATGCTAGTCCTTCATCGTCTTGTGAAGCAAATACTGGCACTATTCTACCCTTCCTAACCCTTGCCCTTACAAGTGATGTAGGTAGCATAACCATCGATTAACCTTTACTTCGTATCAACCCTTACAGACCTCTTCCTCTTCCTACTCATAAGCATCTCCCTAGTCTCTCTAGATACTATCTCTATGAGAAGTGCACTCTTGCTACCCTTTGGTCTAAGCAACCTTCCAAGCCTCTGCACAAACTCTCTACTACTCCCTGTCCCACTAACTATCACTCCAACCTCAGCATCTGGCACATCTATACCTTCATCCAGAACCTTGGATGTTACTATCGCTCTATACACCCCTTCCCTGAAGCCCTTTAGTATATCCATCCTCTCTTCCTTGCTTGTGTTGTGTGTTATCAACGGTATCAAGAACTCCCTTGCTATCCTGTATGCTAGATCGTTGTGTTGTGTAAATACTATTATCTTTGCACCACTATGCTCTGCAAGTATCTCCCTAACCTCCTCTATCTTTGCACTGCTGTTTAATGCTATGCTCAATGCCCTATTCCTTGCTAGAAGAGCATCCCTTGCTACCTTGCTCCTGTTTGATAGCATGATGAGCCTCTTGAACCCATTCATCCCAGGCTCAATGCCTAGAGTGCTCATACCCTGCACGTATAGTTCATAGTTCTTGCTATACTCATCCATCTCATCTGCTGAGAGCCTAACATACCTCCTCTCTATTGCAAACCTTGCAAGGTAACTCCTCTCTGCAAGTTCCCTAGCATCTATGCTGAATACAACACCAGCACCTAGCAGTAGAGGTAGATCTTGATGTAGACCATCCTCCCTCTCTATGGTTGCTGTTAAGCCAAGTCTGTATGGTGCTGCCATGAGTTCTGCTATGCTCCTATACCCTGGTGCTGGAAGGTGATGAACCTCATCAAACACAACCAGCGCAAATCTATTTCCTATTGCTCCTGCTCTTATATAGGCTGAGTCGTATGTTATAACAGTTATAGCCTTGAGCCTATCATTACCCCCTCCTACCATCCCTATCTCATCCCTGCTTAGTGAGAATGCATCTGCAAGAGAGGAGATCCACTGCTCCATGAGATCTAGAGTAGGCACAACTACTAGGGATGCAAGGTTAACATGCTCTATAGCCTTTATACCTATCATAGTCTTTCCAGAGCCAGTTGGGAGCACTATGCATCCTCTCATCCCTGCTTCCTCCCATTGCCTCAATGCCCTGCTCTGATAGTCTCTTAATGCTATGTTGCACTTGAGCCTCTGCAATGGTAGCAAGTCTAAGACATGATCCTCATACTCTATCTTGCTTGCCTTAAGATACTCAACGATTGAGTTGTAGTAGATTGCCAATGCTCTATACTTCTTGATCTTTGGATCTAGCACTGTGTATGGTATATGCGCTAGCCCATCAACCACTATGGTGCCCTTATCGTAGTGGAGTGATACCCTCAATACAACATTAAAACATCATCAATCATAGATAAAAGTAACTGTTATGAGCCATCTTTAATATAATATTCAGTCAGAATAACCCATACTTGGATGACATGAAATCAGCCATCAGCACTACTCTTGCGTTTGATCCTGCCTGCTTGAGGTGCCTTGCAAGGAGGTTCACAAACTTGTGCTCCATACTCTTCCCCTTTATGCTAAGGAACTCATTGCCTAGAAGGTTTACAAGCCTGATTATAAGGCTCTTGCTAACATAGAGGGTGAAGAAGTTCCAGCCCATACAGTTATCTGGATCGCCTATAGTAAATGAGTTATACATATGAACCATAGCCTCTATCCTCCTCATCACCTTAACAAGTATATCATGCTCCCTCTTGAAGTCTATAGCCTCGACCTGTATCTCAACCATCTCATGCTCGCTCTCATTACTCCCATCATAATTATACTCCATTCCTATCCTATTATATTGGGAAGTACATATTAATAAAAATATTCCCTCTTTCTGTAGAGGTTTAGCATTATATATATTTCATGATGGAGAGAGTATAAATCAAATAATTTAATTATATACATGAGTCATGTCCTTATACTCTCAAGTACAGATACTACTTGCCATAGAGTTACCCTCATGTGTGAAGGCACGTTAGGTGATTGTGTGAGTTCATCAAGCATGCTTATTGCATTTGCTGCTCTAACCCCAGCATCAATCTTCTCATCCTTAAGATTGTTAACTATATCCTTTATGCTCTGCCTAACCTGCTTTGGTGTCATAGTGTTATCTGCTACACTCATGAGTATGGATACTGCCTTGAGTATCTTCTCCTTATTCTCTCTCTCCTTCTCCTGCTTCTCCTGCTGCTTCTTGCTAGTCAAGGATATCACCACACTACATTCAGATGTACCCTCTTAAAAGTTTGAGTCTTTCTAGGAAGAGTAAACGATAAAGCAATTGCTGTTGATGGTTTAGAGAAGAGATGATATGCAGGAAGGAAGGAGGGAGGAGGCTAGGCTATTAGTAGCATTTGATATGGATGGTACACTACTCAATGGTAGGCTTGTACTTGCCTTAGCAGATAGGTGTAGTGTTAGAGAGCAGGTTACAAGCATTATGGGTAGTAGTAACATGCATGGTTATGAGAAGAGTAGAGCAATAGCAAGGCTATGGAAGGGCATTAGCAAGGATGATCTGCTAGAAGCACTAGCAGGTATACCCTTGAGCAGTAATGCTCTAGAGGCTGTTGAGGCTTTAAAGGGCTATGGTTATGTTGTAGGGATAATAAGTGATAGTTATGATGTGGCAGTTGAGCATCTAGCATCCATGCTGAGCATGGACTTTAGCATAGCAAATAAACTTGTCTATGATAGCAATGGTACCCTTACTGGTGAGTTGATCATGCCTCTAGGCTGGGAGAGGATAGGCTGTAGATGTATGAACTCAGTATGCAAGAGGTTCCATCTTGAGAGGATTGCAAAGAGATTTGGTATAGGTAGAGAGTATACAGTTGCAGTTGGGGATAGTGAGAATGATATATGTATGCTAGAGGAAGCAGGTGTAAGCATAGCATATAAACCAAAGAGCCTAAAGGTTAAAGATAAGGCAATGTATATTATAGATGATTTATACGATGTTGTAGATATAATGAATAGAACTTATATGGATTAGCAGTTAGAATTGCAATTGAGAATCAACATAACATAAATAACTCCAATTACACAATTCTATTCCTTCAAGCAAGGCTGTTGTTAGTTGATTAGATTATAGCATTAAACAGCAGTGTAGATAGAGGATGCTATTCAATACATTTTATCCAATGAGGTTATACAACAGTATAGTAATTTGTTACTCTGAAGATCTTATCTTATCTTATCTTATCAATGCTTCCCCTTTCAGTTATATCTTTTGTATTACGCTGCATCTGCAACCATGAATGATGCACCCCTTTCCAGCTCAAGCATAACTTTGTGCTAACATTTCTCTTCTCTTGCATATCCTGTTTCATCTTCTCTCTTGCTTGGGATGGTTGATATATGTGGGTGATGCTGTACTACAAGGCTGATAGGTAGTGATTGTAGAGGTTGAGAGGAGTAATAGGATACCAACACAGGCTAGAAGGTTTGAGATGGTCGAGAGGAAAGGTTTAGGTCATCCAGATACCATATGTGATCTTGTTGCTGATAGTATATGTGTAGAGTTGGCTAAGCACTACATGAGAGAGTATGGGCAGATGATGCACTTCAATGTAGATAAAGCATTACTTGCTGCTGGAGAGACAGAGAATAGGTTTGGAGGAGGTATAGTAAAGAGACCCATGCGCCTCATCATAGGGGATAGGGCAACATTCAACTCTCTAGATGTTGATGGTATAGTTAGAGGAACAGCAAGGAGATGGTTCAATGAGAACCTTAGACATGTAAGGGATGAGCATGTATGCATAGAGCCAGTGCTA
>BEHG01000085.1 GCA_002898655.1 archaeon HR04 | reverse complement strand
ACGTTTATTGGTACGCCTTGTGACTCTGCAACGCCTATGTAAAATGCTAGAAGGGTTGTTGCTGTTGAGTTTATGGTCATGGATGTGCTTACCTTATCTAGAGGGATACCATCGAAGCATCTCATCATATCATCTATACAACTTATCGCTACCCCAACCCTTCCAACCTCCCCTTCAGCCCTAGGATCATCCGAGTCATAGCCTGTCTGTGTTGGGAGATCAAATGCAAGGCTTAGCCCAGTCTGACCATTCTCAAGTAGGAACTTGAACCTCCTGTTAGTCTCCTCTGCACTCCCAAAGCCTGTATACTGACGCATGGTCCAAATCCTCTCTCTATACATCTCTGGGTATATTCCTCTAGTGAATGGGTACTTGCCAGCATCCTCAACATCACTAACCCTATCCTTCTTACTCTTACTCTTAACATCCCTGCTTGTGTATATCCTCTTCACCTTTATGCCAGAGTCAGTGAAGAGTACCTTCTCAGTAGTGTTGCTGTCCTCTGCTGCTCTGCTCCTTCTTCCTCCTCCACTACTACTACCATTATTATTACCACCATTACTCCCATCTTTACTATTACTCATCCCTTATCACCTTTGCAACTATACTCTCAGCAGCATTGTAAGGATCCATCTCCTTGTTCAAGACCCTCTCTATGATCCCACTACCCTCCTTCTTAATCCTCTCCTGCACCACCTTGGATAGCATGCTAAGCATTATATCCATCAACTCACTCTCAACCCTCTTCCTCACCATCTCCTTATAACCATTGCTAAGCTTCTTGCTTAATGAGTGCTCAACAGCATCTATCAACTCATCTACCCCCTTCCCTGTCACTGCTACAGTCTTGAGTGCTATGGCATCCCTACCATCAACTACAAGCGATCTGATATCGTTGTAGAGTGCATTTGCACCTGAGATATCTGCCTTGTTAACAACGTAGATATCACCAACCTCCGTTAGCCCAGCCTTTATTGCCTGTATACTATCCCCTGTCTGTGGGTTAAGCACCACTATGGTAAGATCAACTATGCTTGATATCTTCACATCCAACTGTCCAGCACCAACACTCTCAACTATTATCCTGTTGAACCCTGCAACATCAAGAACCCTTATTGCATCCCTTAATGCTGCTGATATCCCTCCACTAGCACCCCTAGATGCCATACTCCTTATGTATGTACCATCATCAAGTGCATGCTCCTGCATCCTTACCCTATCCCCTAGGATTGCCCCTCCTGAGATACTACTGCTAGGATCCACTGCTAGTACACCAACCCTGAACCCTCTAGCCCTATAGGCACCTATCATCTTGCCAACTAGAGTGCTCTTCCCTGCACCTGCAGGTCCTGTAACGCCTATAACCCTTGCATTACCAGAGTGCTTGAATATCATCTCAACTATCTCCCTAGCCTGTATACCATCATCCTCAAGTATGGATATAGCCTTTGCTATAGCCCAACGCTCCCCCTTGAGTAAGGCATCGACTATGTTTGCCAATTGTATACTTTACTGCTGTAAGGTGTTAAAAACCATTCCTTGCTTACTTACTTGCTTACTTCATACATAGCATGATTATATTGTGTATATGGATGATCCCAACTCTGCCTTTATCATAGAACTCTTGAGATCTGGCATAGGGGATGTTAGCCTTACTATATGTGTCTTCAAACCCCTCCTCTGGCACTCCTTGCTTATGAACTGCTCCTCATGCACCTGATCATAGCCTAGAGCAATTATATCAGGCTTGATAAGCTCCACAGTCTTGAATATATCGCTCTCATGCCCTATAATTGCTAGATCCACAAAGCGAATGGATGCTACCAGTTCCCTCCTCTTACCCTCATCGTGCAATGGCTTCTTGCCCTTTAGCCTAGCAACTGTAGAGTCCCTTGCTATAACAACTACCAACACATCGCCTAGGTTCTTTGCTGCCCTTAACGTATGTATATGTCCTGGATGTATTATATCGAAGACCCCTCCAGTGAGCACTACCCTTATCGCACTCCTCCCAAGCTCTGTAAGCATACCATCCTTGATCATGCCAAGGGACTCTAACCTCCTTCTATGCTCTGCAACCACATACAGATCATGATGATGATCTAGTATCTCATTTATGGAGGTGTCAATTCCAGCCCTCTTAACTACACCCTCTATGTAAAGGGATGCAAGTATGCCTTTATCTATCGCATCCATCCCAAGCCAACCCCTCTTCACTGTAAAGATAATAAAAGTTATTGCTTCCTTTTACTGGTATCTATCGACAACATCCTGTAGAAAGAGCTGGAGGTTCTCCCTCAACCTCTTATCCTTCTTTAGATAGTATCTAGCCTGCCTTATCCCTTCCTCAGTCTTCCTATGCAACTCCTCCCTAACCTTCCTGCTAAGGTCATTCCCAACAACAGGTATCCATGAGAAGTCTGGTGCATTCTCCCTAACTATCTTGTGCACAACTGGGTTCACTATAAGTTCCATGAGCCTATCTATATCCCCATCCAGTTCATCTAGGTTTACCTTTTTCCTCACCTTCTTACTCTCAAGGTAAGCATTGAGTACAGGGTAGATCTCATCGTACAGGGAGCCTAATTTTGCTCTAAGGAATGTAAGGAGGTCCTTGTACGAGTTAACTGCCTTATCCATCAGGATCGTCATTTGAGCCTTGCTATATCATACCATAATATAAGTTTAGAGCAACTGATTATTATTTATTATACTATCAGGTGCTCTTCTTCTTGCTCGCCCATGGATCTATATCCCTAAGGTACCTTAACGCATCTATAAGCCCTTCAGCATAACCTAATGCTAAGATAGCATTCTCATACCTGTGCTCTCTAGCAAACCTTTCAGCATCACTCAGGTAGTACTCTGCATTATCTATCATATCCTTTATCCTTCCAATAGCATCATCTTCATATTCATCCTCATCCTTATCTTTAGCCTTATTCCCAACATTACCTTTAGCATGCATGATGTACTCTCTAGCCCTAGATAGTGCATTGTATGCCCTTGCTATGTAGTTTGGGAGCATCATCTCAGCCCTTGTACTAACCCTCTTACTATTATCTATAGGCTCATCCAGTAGCATTACAGATGCCCTTAGAGCTTCAACCTCAGTGAAGTGTAGTGAACCTGTAACTATAAGTGTATGTGGGGGTTCCCCAAACCCATGCTGATCACTATGCTTAAGCAGTGAGCCTATCCTACCACCAACTATACCCATATCCTCCATGCCAACCCTCGATGCAACTATTGCAAATGTATCCTCATCTATAACATTCATACGCTCCCTTGCCTCACAATCAAGCAGTAGCCTAAGTGCAGAATCTACAGCAAGGAAGTAGCCATGCTCCTGATCATACTCGAGTAGCAGTAGTGTATGGTTCATCTGCATAAGGTTGCTGTAGATAGCATAGTATGTGCTTGTATTTGGTATAGGGCTTGATACTACAGTTGCTACCCTCCCTAACTTGTACACATGCAAGCCACACACACCTAGGGCTGCTGTTACTATGGATGATGAGTGTATAACCTTGCATGCTATCCCTGCCCTCCTTGCCCTTACAAGAAGTTCTATATGCGTTGTTGCGATTAGGGGATCACCATATGCTAAGAGCACAACATCCCCTACTCTAGCCTCATCTAGTACCCTTCTACCATCCTCAACAAACCATCTATGAACCTCAACTACATCAGCCCTTAGAGCCCTTAACGCATCGATATCCCTACCCCTAACGGGGCTTGTGTATGCCTCAACATACACCTTCTCTGCACCCTTTATAGCCTCTATTGCCTCTATGCTCAAACCCTTGTAGCCATGAATGCCCATGCCAACAAGTATCAGCATACAGTGAAGGATAGAATGATGTAATAAAATGGTTTGGAGAGGAAAGTTTATTTCTAATCCAGTGCTACCCCTAACATGCGTAAGAAGGTAAGGGTTGCAATAGCAGGTGTTGGTAACTGTGCCTCAGCCCTAATCCAAGGCACAAGGTATTATGCACAGGCACATGAGGATGATGCTACAGGGCTTATAGCCTATAGCCTTGGAGGTATAGAGCCAGGGGATATAGAGTTCGTTGCTGCATTCGATGTTGCTGAGAACAAGGTAGGCAAGGACCTTGCCGAGGGGATATTTGAGGAGCCTAACAACACACTGAAGGTTTGTGATGTTGAGAGATTAGGTGTAAAGATAGAGAAGGGAGAGGTGCATGATGGGATAGGGAGGCATCTCAGCGATATAGTTAAGGTATCGAGCGAGGCTCCAGTTGATGTAGCAAAGAGGCTTAAGGAGGTCAAGGCAGATGTGCTAATAAACTATCTACCAGTTGGTAGTGTCAAGGGTACTATGTACTATGCTGAGCAGGCGCTCAAGGCTCATACATGCTTCATAAATGCCATGCCAGTATTCATAGCATCTGATGAGAGATGGCAGGACAGGTTTGTAGAGCAGTCTCTGCCAGTAGCAGGGGATGATGTTATGAGCCAGTTGGGCGCAACTGTACTGCATAAGACACTCATCAAGCTACTTGTTGATAGAGGGGTTAAGGTTGAGCATACATACCAGTTGAACATAGGAGGGGATGCAGACTTTTACAACATGCTTGATGAGGAGAGGCTTGAGCAGAAGAGGGAGAGCAAAGCAAGTGCAGTTAGAGCAATGCTACCTTACGAAGTGCCAATGCGCATAGGACCTAGTGATTATGTGCCATTCCTTGCAAATGAGAAGGTCTGCTACATACACATAAAGGGTAGGTACTTCTGCAATGTACCGTTGGAGATAAATGTTAAACTCAACGTTATAGATGCATTCAATAGTGCTGGAGTCATGATAGATGCTGTTAGGGCAGCAAGGATAGCACTGGATAGAGGCATCTCTGGTCCATTGGTTAGTGTATCTGCATACTGCTTCAAACATCCTCCAGTACAGATGCCATACAACGAGGCTAAGCAAGCATTCATGGAGTTCGTTCAGGGCAAGAGGGAGCGGTAAGTGAGTAAGTTGAGTTAGATAGGTAGGAGGTAGGGAGGAGGGAGGTAGGGAGG
>BEHG01000084.1 GCA_002898655.1 archaeon HR04 | reverse complement strand
CATGAACCCTTCAGCATAGAACCAGTAGTAACTTACCCTCTCATCCTTAAGGAACTCTGTGTACTCTGTTGTACCAGCAGTTATCCCAAACTCGTAAGGTAATTCAGCATTTATGCTAGATGTCTTTATAACCCTCTTCCTTGCCCTAACCTCCTCCCTCATCGTATTCCTTGTATCACTGCTCCCCCCAACATCCAACTGGTATGAACTGTTAACTGCCATGCCTCTCCTATGGAGTAGTTGAAGTATACCCTTGTGGAATACTGTACCTCCAAACTGGCTCATGAGATCATCCCCTACCATCAGCAACCCCTTATCCCTGAATGCAACCCTCAACCCATCATTGCTCTGCAGTATTGATGGTGTAGCATTAACAAAGCTCACCCCTGCTCTAAGTGATGCCTCTGCATATGCTAAAGATGAACCATCGAGCGATGAGGAGATTAGGTTGAGAGCAACATCTGCCATGCATCCCTTCAGCGCCTCTGTGAACCCATCCCTATCAATCCTTGCTATATCCATGCTCCAGTGCTCTGGAGGCTCATCAACCATCATACCTGCACTAACCCTCAGATCCCTGTATGCATCCATGCTAATATTATTGCCATACCCAAACTCTTTCAATACATCATGCACAGACCTACCTACCTTTCTTGCATCTATATCGAATACTCCAACTATCTCAACATCATCTATAGAGTAGTTGCCTACCTTCTCATGCCAGAGACCTCTCTTACCATTAAGACTTCTATAGAATGCTATACCCTGTAGTAGGGTACATGCTACATTGCCTAGACCTATCACAGCGACCCTTATCCTCGCCCCTGCCATGGCTCTGGCATAGCGTTGAAGGATTTTAATCTTTATGTTGATACTTGCTTGCCAGTGCATAAGACTGCTGATAGGATGGAGCAGGCTACAAAGAATCAATTAAAAAAATCTTTTTGCTGTAGTTGCTATTACTTACTTACTTACATAACCTTAACATCATGAGGCATACTCTCTATGTATCCAGCCATTGTCATCCTTATGAACTCAGCGTTCCTATGCAACTCCTCTATGTTCCTTGCACCACAGTAACTGAACCCCGATCTCACGCCTCCAGCCAGTTGCCTTACTATCTCTACTACGCTACCCTTGTACTCTACAAGCGCCTCAACACCCTCTGGCACATAATCGTTTAGATCATCCTCTATGTTAAGTGCTCCTTCTTCCCTTATCTTCCTCCCTAGAGAGGCATAGAAGGATGCCATACCTCTGTATATCTTGTACCTCTTGCCATTCTTAGTTATGCTTACTCCAGGGCTCTCATCTGTACCAGCAAGTAGGCTCCCAACCATAACAGTCTCTGCACCTGCTGCCAATGCCTTTGTTATATCACCAGAGTTCCTTATCCCTCCATCCGCTATGATTGGAACATCATACTCCCTTGCTACCCTAGCACAATCCATTATCGCTGTGAGTTGAGGCACACCAGAGCCTGTTACTATCCTTGTTATGCATATTGAGCCAGAGCCTACACCAACCTTAACAGCATCAACACCACTCTCGATGAGGTCCTTTGTGCCTTGGGCAGTTGCAACATTACCTGCTATCAACTCACAATCTGGATATGCCTTCTTTATCTTCTTTATAGCATCTATTGCATTCTCGCTATGCCCATGTGCTATATCAACAACTATAACATCTGCCCCTGCATCAAGCAGCCTCTCAGTCCTCTCCATATAATCGCCCTTAACCCCAACTGCAGCACCAACTAAAAGTCTACCCTTCCTATCCTTTGCTGCAAGAGGATACTGCTCCCTCCTAAGTATATCCTTTGCAGTTATGAGCCCTTTAACCCTGTTATGCTCATCAACCAATGGTAACTTCTCTATCCTGTACTTGTGGAGTATCTCCTTTGCCTCCTCTAGCGTTATAGTATACCTTGCTGTTATAACATTCTTAGTCATCGCATCATAGACCCTCTTCTCCCCTGCCCTTGCTCTGCTCTCGAACATTATATCCCTCCTTGTTAGGATCCCAACCAACTTACCATCTGAGTCAACAACAAGCAGGCCTGAGACATTGTACTCCTCCATCAGCTCTATTGCTTCAGCAATGCTCTGCTCCTGCCTTATCGTGTATGGCTGCTCTATTATGATATTCTCAGCCCTCTTCACCTTCCTAACCTCATTCACCTGCTGCTCAACGCTCATGAACCTATGTATTATCCCTATCCCTCCCTCCCTAGCCATGGCTATTGCCATATTCGCTTCAGTAACAGTATCCATGTTTGCACTTACTATAGGGATGTTAAGGTTTATCCTTCTAGATAGTCTAGTTCTAAGGTTGACATGTGATCTGGAGACTACGGAGGAGCGTTTTGGTACCAGTAGTACATCATCGAACGTTAACCCTTCCCTTATATTCAACCTGTTCCCTTCCCTTCTAGAAGGGGAAGGTATTATAAGCATTACTTCTAAGGTATGTAATGCTCATTACATACAAATGCTGATAGAATGCTCTACAATACAGATACAGGAAGATAGAGAGATAGAGAAGGGGGTGAGATTGAGGCTTGATGAACACTAGTCTTGCAGAAGTTAGTGAGATTGGCATAGATCTGGATGATGTAATAGCAAGGTTCATGAAGAGTAACAATGCTTATGATCTATGCGAGAGGTGTAACTGCCAATACGAGAAGGCTACGGGGAGACATCTTCATACGGGAAGTAATCTCTGCAGTGATCTCTTTGAAAAGATGTATAACAAATATTAACAATTGAGTATAATTATAAATCTTTCAATATATAATAAAATTCATGATATAACTAGGTGACTATATAGTTGTTTATAACCATATCATATGCTTCCATTCATAATCTACCAATAATGCTCTTTGATGTAACGCTACGTTCATCTAATGTTATACTACACAGTTGTAGAAGGTAATGGTAGATGAGATGCTCCTTGATGTACAAACATCACTACTTGTAACAACTCGAATGCATACAGAATCTATGAATGCAACAAGCAAACAATCTATACTAACTATCTGTATTATACTAGTTCTATAATTAATAATGATATTTGATGAGATTATGTGTAAGTATAGTGATTAGATTATGTGTAAGTATAGGCATTGGTAAGGATAATGCTTATGTTGATGCCAAGTTGCACTTGTAGTCGCTGCTATGCCTCTTCTATCATCTAATCCATAACAGTATATATCTTGATAAATAGAAATAGAGCAGATCTAGATAATATGAAGGTAAAGAAGTACCTATCTATATACCATTACACCTGCCTCATTATAGCCTCTACCATCCTTGCTACTTGGATGCTCTCCTTAACGTTATGAGTTCTAATAATATCTGCACCATTCATTATGCATACAGCCTCCACTGCTAGTGAACCATAAAGCCTATCCTCTGGCTCATCAAAGTTAAGGATCCTGCCTATGAAGGACTTTCTTGATGGTGATACGCATACCTCCTTGCCTAATACCTTCAACTCCCTTAACCTCCTTACAACTGCTAGATCCCTCTCAAGCCATGTCATACCTTCAAGCCTTGTAAAGAACTCATGCCTTCCATGCTCTCTGAAGAACCCTATCGCTGGATCAACTATTATCTTATCCTCATCTATACCAACATCAACAGCAACATCTATACTCTCCTTCAATAGTTCAAGTGTTGTTGCTATAGCATCGCCTTGCACTTTATGCTTTGAGTATGCTGAGACTATCACTGAGGCAGAATGCTCTTTAGCAGTTCTAGCCATATCTGGATCATACTTTAGGCCAGTAACATCATTGAGTATCGTTGCTCCAGCATTTAGAGCAGCATCTGCAGTCTTTGCCCTAGGGGTATCTACGGATATGGTTAGAGTACAACTATCCTTTATCACCCTTATAGCATGCTTCAGCCTTGCAATCTCCTCTTCAACTGGCACTACTGTGTCCAGATAAGGTGCAGTTGACATTGCACCAACATCTACTATGCTTGCTCCATACTCCTCCATGCTTGCTACTGTCTTTGCTATATCCTCCTCTCTAACCTTAACCGAACCTTTGTAGAACGACTCTGGACTTACATTAACTATACCCATTATCCTGACCATATCATGCTACTACTCCATTCATCCACTCTAGCATTAAACCATTTTATCACTCTTTCACCTCTACCTGTATATGGAGTGGGAGGAGTGGGTTGTGTGGTATGATAGGATAAAGGATGCATTGAACTACAGTATAGTTGATGATAGCAGTGCAGCAACCCTGCTCTCAACATTGATCAGATACAAAGCATTAGATCTAGAAAGGCTAAGAACGGTTATAGAAGGCAAGGATGTGATAGTGTTTGGTGCTGGTCCATCGCTTCTAGAGAGTTTAAGCAGTATCTGCTCATCAGACCCATCTACACATGCAAGGATAAGGAGCAGGTTTGTATTCATTGCTGCAGATGGTGCATCTAGAGCGCTAATAGAGCATGGCATAAGGCCAGATGTTGTGGTTACAGATCTTGATGGTGATCATGAGTACTTGTTATGTGCAGATGCTCTAGGCTCAGTTACGGTTGTACATGCACATGGTGATAACATAAACCTTATCAAGTTTCTAGTGCCTCGATTAAGGAATGTAATAGGCACTACACAGGTTAGGCCATTGCATAATGTGCATAACTTTGGTGGGTTCACTGATGGGGATAGAGCAGTATTCATTGCAGATGCTATGGGTGCTAGGAGTATAACGCTAGCAGGGATGGACCTTGGCAGTGTTGTAGGCCAATACTCCAAGCCTAAGCCTCATCCTGTAAATAGCAGTGTAAAGGTTGTGAAGATGAAGTTTGCAAAGCAACTACTTGAGCATCTAGCCTCACAAACGAATGCAAGATTGTATAACCTCTCGCCCAGCAGGATAGAGGGCTTCACCAATATTGCATATGAAGATCTACTACAACAAGTAAAGGATTGGTGAGTAGGAATCAATTTATTACACTTCTAAGAAGAATAGGTATACATATGTACTCAGATGATGAGATAAAGAGGTTCGCAATGCTAAGGGAGTGGGTAATGAAGCAGATTGAGGAGAAGGAAGAGGAGTTGGAGAGGCTTAGAGAGATGCTTGCAGTTGTTGATAACATGCTCAAGCAGGTGAGCTTCAAGCCAGCAGGGATGCTACAG
>BEHG01000083.1 GCA_002898655.1 archaeon HR04 | reverse complement strand
TCCTAAGATTCTCTATACTCTCCCATACCATCTTGAACTCCTCATCATGCCTCCTAAAGCCTTCCTGCATATCCTTCCTAAGATTCTCTATGCTTTGCCATACCCTCTTGAACTCCTCATCATGCCTCCTAAAGCCTTCATTCATATCTTGCCTTAGATCCCTTATCTCCTTCTCAATCCTTACAAATCTTCTATTACTGTTTGCTTGGTTCTTCTCCATCCTCTCCTCAACCTTTGCAAACCTCTCATTCATCTCCTTCCTTAACTCTAAGAACCTCTTGTTCATATCCTCCTCAACCTTAGCAATCCTATCAAGTATCTCCTTGTAGCCTATTGCCCCTGCTACTGCATATCTGAACTCCTTATCCTTCTCAAGCATATCCAAGAGCCTCTTCTTCAACTCTTCCTCCTGTTGCATAAGTAGGATAGTGCTTAAGCAGTATATAAGGATAGGGAAGGGTATGGTGCCAGGATAAGCGTTATATATTGATGCTGTTGAGTTGATACCTATGCTTATGTATAACAAGAAGAGAGATGTGCAGGGTTCTAAATGGTAATGAACATTTGAATCTTCAATGCACCATGTATTATCATCTTTACATAGTTCTAAATGGTAATAACATTTGAATCTGATTGAAAGATGAAAAAGTTCATCATATAAAATAGAATCGAACTAGAGATGGCTAATACATTCAATGAGTGTAATAACGATAAGAGATGAGTAGAAGAGACCTAAACCTATTCTCATCTTATATATTGAAGAGATGAATAATTACATAAACTTTATACCTCCCATCTGTTAAATAGGGACCTTACTACAAATCTCATCAAATAAGCAATAGCATATGCACTAGGATGAACTGAAAGGTAAGATGCTCTACATGCTTAAGGCTCTCCTTGCATTTAGATGATGAGGCTTGCTACAGCTAAGGAGTTGGATGTTATTTATGCTTATCCAGCAAGATCTGTTCTGCTCCTCTACCATCCTCTTCGTTAATTGACATATCCACCCCCTCCTTCTCTCTGCTAAATGATATACCACTACTGTTGCTGCCTCTGCCCTCTCTGCTCCTCCAACCTTATCAGCCTATTCAGTATATCTGCAAGCATATTCATTGCTCTAGTAAGATCTGCCCTAGTCTCCTCATTACTCCTCTTCAACTCATTAAGGATGAGTGTTAACTTCTCAGATATCTCCCCATATTTAGCCTCTATAGCCTTGAAGTTAGCATCTGTTCTATCAGAGAATGCCCTTATCTCCTGCTTAAGATCATCCCTAACCCCTCTAACCTCCTGCTTGAGTTCAGCAAAGTTAGCATCTGTTCTATCAGAGAATGCCCTTATCTCCTGCTTGAGTTCAGCAAAGTTAGCATCTGTCCTGCTAGCAAATGATCTTAGTTCCTGCTTGAGTTCAGCAAAGTTAGCATCTGTTCTAGAAGCAAACTCTCTAAACTCACCAACGTATGATCTAAACTCGCTAACGTATGATCTAAACTCCTGCCTGTAATCATCAAATACACTCTGCATTGCACCAAATCCTTCCTGTAGTTCATCACCCAACTCACCATACACTATCTTGAATGACTTGAGATCCTCAACCTCTGCAGGTATTATCTCTACAGATTCTACATATGCTGGGGATGGTGCACCTTTGATAAGTTCTATGAACCTCTTCAATACATGCTCTTCATCTGCTTGAGCATGTATATGCACAGAGTCATCATCCTCATTCCTAACATTACCCTTGAGACCTAGGGCTCTAGCATGCTCCAGAACATACCTCCTAAACCCTACCCTCTGAACCCTACCTCTAACTATAAGCTTATATGCAAGCATAAGGCAGATTAATGCTAAGGGTATTTAAGATTTGCTTGCTTAGCCTAGACCTTGCTTCTTGCTCTCCTCTCTTCTTATTGAGAGATCTATACCATATATCTCCCTCAACCTCTCATCATAGCATCTACCACATACAAACCCTGGTATACCATATCTATCCAGCCTGTATGGGAATGTTATCTTTGACCCACATATACTACATCTATCCCTGCTTTTATCAAGTATGCCCATGATCCTCATTCATCACCTCCATTGGTCTGCCTTCT
Organism: archaeon HR04; assembly: GCA_002898655.1. Taxonomy (GTDB): domain Archaea; phylum Thermoproteota; class Nitrososphaeria; order Nitrososphaerales; family Nitrosocaldaceae; genus Nitrosocaldus. The sequence continues at coordinate 3,154 of BEHG01000083.1, read as the reverse complement.
GCACCTTCTGCATCCTATCTATATACATAAGCAATTACTGCTTAACTTCAACCATAGCATTGTATAGGTTTAGGGCAGCATCCTCACTCTCAACCCCAACTACTACAGCTGCACCAGATCTGAGCACGCTGAAGCTCCTACCATCGCTAACAAGGGTTATGCCCATCTCACCCCTACTCTTCTCCTTGAAGCCTAGGGATGATGCCTTCCTTGCTACAGCATCAAGGTCTATGGCAAGTATGCCCTTTGGTGTTATTGAGAATGTCCTCTTACCCATATCCCTCCCACATAACTCTTCAACCTTGAATGCAATGCTACCAGAAGTAGTAGCAGTAGTAGTAACTACTCTCTTACCCCTGCCTACATTGCATATACAATGCTCATTCCTGCTAACCTCTACTGTAGAGAATGAGAGATCGTTCAGATCTATGTAGAGTAACTTGTTTAGAAGTACAGGCTCTTGACCAGTTATTATCCTAACTGCTTCTGAGACTTGAACAGCACTAACTATATAGAGGATGGATGGATGCACACCCTCTATGCTGCATGTTGGCATCTCCTCATCACTCAACTCAGGGAATATGCACCTTATACATGCACTCCTTCCTGGAAGAACTGTACATGCTGAGCCAAGCATCCCTAATGCACCACCATACACATATGGTACCCCTCTCCTCAGGCAGGCATCGTTTAGAGCGTACCTTGCATCTATGCTATCCAAACCATCTATTACTAGATCACATCCCTTGATCACATCATCTGCTGTACCTTCGTTTATGGATACTGCTAGAGGCTCTACATCAACGCTAGGGTTTATAGCCTTCAGCCTAGATGCTGCTGCCTCAACCTTAACCTTACCTATATCAGCATCTGTGTAGAGCATCTGCCTATGCAGATTCGATAACTCTACAACATCCCTATCTACAAGCCTTATATAACCTACACCCATGGCAGTCAACTGCATCGCTATTGGGGAGCCTAAGCCTCCAGCACCAGTTATGCATACTCTAGCATTCCTTAACCTCAACTGACCTTCATAACCTATGCTATCAAGCATTATCTGCCTTGAGTAGCGCTCCACCTCATCCTCGCTTAGCTCTATAACCTTCCCCCTCTCCCTCACCATACCATCATCATCTCTCTCCTTCCATCTGCTTCTCCATCTTTACCCCATCACCCATACCCTTTCTTGATGCTACTGTTACCTCCAGCAACTGCAGGGAGTATAACTATGCTATCGTTATCATTCAACCTTGCATCTAGCCCTCCAGAGAACCTTGAATTCTTGCCATTTATGTATATGTTGATGAGTGCCTTTGGTTTACCATTGCTATCTAGCACTCTTCTAGCAAAGTCATTGCCCATCATCTTCACCAAACTATCTATTACATCCTTGAGTGTATCAGCCTCAACGCTAACCTTCCTCTCACCAGCATTCTTGTTGAGTACAGATGGTATTGTTACCTCAACCCTTGCCATCCTACTACACCACCACCATCATCATACTACACCCCAGCAATACTAATCATCTCTACAACATCCATATAATTAGGTTTAACTATCCTTGGCTTCTTAAGCAACCCTTCTATGGCATCTATGCTCTTAAGCCCATTGCCGGTTATGTAGCATACAACATGCTCATCCTTGTCTATCCTTCCATCCTCAACCAGCCTCTTCAGTGATGCTACAGCAACACCACCAGCAGGCTCTGTGAATATCCCTTCTGTCCTTGCTAGAAGGAGTATAGCATCCCTTATCTCATCATCATCTGGATCCTCAGCATATCCATTGAACTGCCTAAGCCTCCTCAAAGCATATATCCCATCCCCAGGATCCCCTATCGCTAGACTCTTCGCTATGGTGTTTGGGTACTCAACTGGCATTATCTCATCCCTGTTACTCTTGAATGCTTCAACTACTGGGGAGCACCCCTTTGCCTGTGCTGCTGTAACCTTCACATCATCTATACCATCAACAAGGTTAAGTTCATCCAACTCCTCCAGCCCTCTACATATTGCATTGAGCATTGCACCACTTGCAACTGGCACTATGAGATGGTCTGGGACCTTCCAGTTGAGTTGCTCAACAACCTCATATGCTAGAGTCTTTGAGCCCTCAACATAGTATGGTCTTAGGTTCACATTTACTATACCTATTGGCTTTGCATCTGAGATCTGTGCTGCTATCCTGTTTGCATCATCATATGTACCATCAACAGCAATGAACTCAGCCCCATACGCTAATGCTTGAGCAATCTTTGCATACTCTATATCCTTTGGTGCGAATATGTAGCATGGTAGGTCTGCCTTTGCTGCATGTGCTGCAGTTGCACTTGCCAGATTGCCTGTTGATGCACATCCAACAGCCTTCAAGCCCATCTCCCTTGCCTTGGATACAGCAACACCAGCAGGTCTATCCTTGAATGAGAATGTTGGATTAACGCTATCGTTCTTGAGGTAGAGGTTTCCTGCTCTAATGCCTAGGGCATCAGCAAGCCTATCTGCCCTATGGAGTGGTGTGAACCCTGCATCTAAACTCACTATATCTGCCTTCTCTGCTATTGGGAGCAACTCAAAGTAGCGCCAGTAACTCTTCTCCCTGTCTGCAAAGGTATCCCTGCTAACCTTTATCGAGCCATAATCGTATGTAACATCCAGTGGTCCAAGGCATTCATCGCATATGTACTTGAGGGTTGGCTCATACTCCTGCTTGCACTCTCTACACCTCAACGCATTGACTATACCCATGAGCAAGACACCTATACTTGAGCAAATAAAGATAACTAATTTAAAGTTTAATATTACTGAAATTTCCTAAAGATAATATATAGCATTACTTTACATCTTCTACCTTGCTAGGTTATAAATTATAGGTGTATATGCTCGCCATGTGAATATTTGAGGGATCATATATAAATCATCTGATCAATCTGTTATGGAAGCATGTCCTGTTCCCTGTATGGCATGCTGGTCCACCACTCTCAACCAGATAGATTAGAGCATCGCTATCGCAATCTACTAGCACATCCTTCACATACTGAACATTACCAGACTCCTCACCCTTCATCCATAGCCTCTTCCTTGACCTACTCCAGAACCATGCCTTGCCAGTCTGTATGGTAAGTTGTAGTGCCTCCTTGTTTGCATATGCAAGC
>BEHG01000082.1 GCA_002898655.1 archaeon HR04 | reverse complement strand
TATAAAAACACTTAATTTATTCCATCATCCAATTCTATCCATGGGTCAACTTGGTTACAATACACGTGGACCATTGGTAGATAAGTTGAAGAACTTGCTGAACGATGTTCAGAGCAGTTATGAAGCCTTCCTAGATGCACATACACTCTACCAAGAGGGTAAGATGGATGAGAGGGCATACTTCATAAGGATGGGTGATTTCCTTAGACAGTTCTCATCCCTTGGCTTCTTGATGGTCAAGGTGATACTTGAGCTTGATGCAAGCATAGGGAGGGAGAAGCAGCAGCAACAGCAAGAGGCAAGACATACAGCAGCAACAGCAGCAACAGCAGCAGTGGCAATGGTTAAACCATCTCCATCAATAGAGCAGTTCATGCAGGGTGTAGCAAGAACCCCTCCTGCCAGAGAGGTGCAGAAGGATACAAAGGTATGCATCCATTGCAATGCTATAATACCTGCAAGGGCAAAGTTCTGTCCAAAGTGTGGTAAGAAACAGCAGAGTGAAGCAGTAAGCAAGGAAGGAGATGGTAGCAGTAGCAACAGCAGTAGTAGTAGTGAGGTTGTAACAGCAAAGGAAGAAACAGATAAGGAGAAGGAGGGTAAGAAGAAAGGCAGTAGTGTTAGGAGTAGAAAGGTAACATAATCTAGTATAGAATAATAACTGTAGTTAGAAACGTTATTGATTTGCAGATGGTGAAGGAGTAGGATAAGAAGAAGAGGTTGTTGCTTCTTGGCTTGTTTGTTGATGCCCTATACCCTTAGGATGCATACCTTGCATAATGCTACAGTATAAAATAAATAATAATGGATCATAGATCTTCTCATGAAGGTATTCAATGCAAAGAACGCTGCAGAGGATTACATGTCATTACATACCCTAACCTACTCTACACCAGAGATGACGCTCCTCAAGTTTGCAAGGTGGCTTGGAGAGATGGTTGATGTAGAATGCAAGATGGATGCAGAGAAGTGCCCAAATGATGATGGTATGCATCCAAAGCATAGGGTGCCTAGGCTTATGCTTTACATAGAGGAGAGAGAAGAGGAGTATAGGTTTGATGTGAGTGATGAATTCCTTCCTACTGGGGCTGTTACAACGCTATTCTCAAAGGTTAAGGATCAAGTGCAGAGGAGAGAGGAGGGGAAGAAGAAGGAGGAGGAGAGCATAGGCAAGAAATCAGGTGATGAGAGTAAGAACTTTAAATTCTGCATAGCATGTGGGACAAGGCTTGATATGTATGCTAGTTTCTGTATTGAATGCGGGGCAGAACAGGCGTAGTTGTCCATGAGAGGATGATAACGTTATAAGACATATACTGAACAAATACCTAAACATCTTAGGTTAAACTTTAATGGTTCATCATATCATCGTAAAGATGCTGGGCCGGTAGTTCAGCGGTAGAATGTCCGCCTCGCACGCGGATGATCCCATACCAGCAGGTAATTAATTCATATGCTTGATGGGATCAGCGAGAGGTCGCGGGTTCAAATCCCGCCCGGTCCACCACAAATTAATGGGAGATTTTACAATAACAATTGCTAGATACGTATACTCCTCTTACCCTAATCACCTATTTGCTCTAGCAATTGCTGCACCAGCATAAAGTGTCTCAAATAAACTTATCATCTGTTTGGCAATACTCTCATCATATACATACACCCCTGCATAGAACATCTTTGGGTTATTTGCATTAACCAACTCTATACATGCCTCTTTACCATCTATAACCATGAAGCTGAATGGTACTTCTGTTACCTTCCTATCTACATTCTCTGGATAGAATGGTACAGTTGTTACCATCATCCTCTCCTTGTACTCTTGCTTTACCACCTTCTCCCTCTGTCCTTCTATAAGCATCTTATCTATTACCATCCTCACATTAACACCACGCTTATGCAGCTCGATGATTTCATTTATGATACGCTCATTGAAGAACCTTGTTGCATACAACACCTCATTGGATGCATTGCTCATCTTCTCTACCAGCATGTTAGTAAGCTCACCATACTCCATGAATACCTTTGCCTTATCCTCATCAACCTTTATTGAGAGTAGTCTATAGATCTCATCCATATCGAACTTGCCACTACTCTTGAGCACATCAAGCATCTGCAGCTTCTTTGCATTCCTAACCTGCTCAAAGACTATCTGCAATGCCTTCTCATAGATTATCCTGCCTAGGGTAGTCTGTACATACCTACCCTTGCTCTTCTCTATCAACCCAGCATCAACCAACTGCTTGAGCCTTGTGTAGTACTGCTTCTTAGTCAATCCTATCTTCTCTGAAGCATCAGTCTCAGCCTCTATCCCCTCTATGCTCTGCAGAAATATCTTCAAGGCATCATATTTCGATAGTATTGTCAATACCTTGGAAGCCTCCCTTAGCACTTCATCTTCCATGCTAAAATTAATGATTATATACTTTTTAAAGTTAGTGTGTAACAACCACATATTACATTAGTAAATTATAAATATTGTATATATATCATACTAGATCCAACTATAACATATATTTTTATTGAATATTTAAGCAGATTATGTATTTATATAGGGAAGAACGTTCATTCGATGAATATACCATAATAAACCTCTATTGATGGATAAGTAGATATTTGATCTGTATATGTAACTATCTAATGTATGTAGTGAGTATAGGAGGTTCTGATAGCAGCTCTGGTGCTGGTGTGCAAGCAGATATAAGGGCATGCTCTGCTTTAGGCGTGTACTGCATGAGTGTTATAACAGCAGTTACAGCACAGAACCCATCTAGCATAATCAAGATCAAGCAAATCGATGCTGATGTTGTAAGGGCACAGCTATCAGCACTTCTTTCAGGGGCGCATGGGTACATAGTAAAGATAAGCATGCTCTACAGCAAGAGCATAATAGATGTTGTTGCTGATACCTTGAAGAATGCAAACAGTTGTGTTGGTGTTGTTGTTGACCCAGTACTTAGGGCAGGTAGTGGTAGATACCTAATCAAGAGAGATGCAAGATCATATTATATAGAGAAGGTAGTACCTTTGGCAACCATCATAACACCAAATCTTATGGAGGCTGAATGGTTATCATCTATGAGGATAAGGAGTTATGATGATGTGTGTAGAGCAGCAGAGAAGATATCATCTCTAGGAGCAGAGAGCGTTGTTATAAAAGGTGGGCATATGAAGCTGAAGAGAGAAGGGGGTAGATTGAGGAGAAAGATGATGATGAGGAGAAAGAAGAGGAGGAAGAGGAAGAATGGTGGTGATGAAGATGATGAGTATGATAATGACTACGATGCTGTTGATGGTGATGGTGATGATGACGAATATGTTACTGATCTACTCTACCATCATGGCAGGTTCTATAGGTTCACAAATAGAAGGATTGAAGGCTCGAGGTTGCATGGTGCTGGCACCATATTCTCAGCAGCAATAGCAGCAGAGTTGGCAAAGGGTAATGATCTAGTATCAGCAGTTAGGATAGCAAGTACCTTTACGCATATTGCTATAATTAACTCGAGTATAGAGGGTTCTACAAGAATACCATTGATAGGTAATGAATCTATTGGTAATTATGATAGCGATGAGGTTATAACAACCCTTAGGAGAGCAATAGATATACTTCAGTTCACCAATGGCATTGCTCTTCTCATACCAGAGTCACAGAGCAATCTAGTATTTGCTAAAGCAGGAGCAGAATCTCGTGATGATGTTGCTGGCATAACTGGTAGAATAGTTAGATATGAGCACGGTTATGATAATAGAGAATGTAAGAAGTATGCTAGAGCAGCAGGACCTATACGCTATGGTGCATCAAAGCATGTTGCAGATGCAGTAGTAACAGCGATGAGATACAATGCTAGCATAAGATCTGCAATGAACATAAGGTATGATGATGCAATACTTGATATATGCAAGGGTTTAGGCTTTAGCATAGCATCTTATGATAGAAGCAAGGAGCCAGAGCATATCAAGAAGATGGAAGGTATGAGCGTGAAATGGGGTATAGAGCAAGCAGTAATATCATCAGCATCAAGGGTGCCAGATGTTGTATACCATACAGGGGATTGGGGTAAGGAGCCTATGATGATAGTGTTTGGTCATGATCCCATGGATGTTGTAAACAAGGTAATCAGCATACTCATTAGGTATAAAGGTTCAGTTAAAGAATGAGGATATATAGGTAGATAGGCAGATAGATAGGTAGGGAAGATGATGGATGGGCTAATAGATGGAGAAGGGAAGAGAAAGAGGAAGGGAGAGGTGTAATAACTGGTTATGATGAGCAATAGGGTTGGTGTTGCAGTTATACTTGCTGGAGGACTTGGTAGAAGGCTTCATCCATTAACACTTGTTATGCCAAAACCAATGCTCCCAGTTGCAGATAAGCCATTGCTTGAACATACGATAGAATGGTTACGCTCAAATGGGGTAAGGCATGTAATAGTATGCATAGGTTATCTAGGCAGGGTTATAGAGAACTACTTTGGCGATGGTAGCATGCTTAATGTTAAGATAGAGTATGCTAGAGCAAATAGACCATTGGGTACTGCTGGTCAGTTGAAGAGTGCTGAAGATCTACTCTCAAATCATGACAGGTTCATATGCCTGTATGGAGACTCTATATACGAGTTCAACCTGAATGCTATGGTTGATGCTCACAATGCAAAGCTTGATGAGGATAATAGCACTATAGCAACTATGGCTGTTACGCAGTATACAGCAAAACTTGATTATGGGTTCATGGATGTTGATGATTCTAATAGAGTTATAGCATGGAGGGAGAAGCCAGAGTTTAAAGGGTTGATAAATATAGGATGCTATGTAATGGAGAGAGATTTACTAGAGTTTATACCAAAGGATGAGGTTAGTAGTATGAACAGGGCATTCATGGATGCTATGGCAAGAGGGAGGAGCGTCTATGCATACAAGATAGATGGAAGGTTCTGGGATATAGGTAATGAGAGGGCATACATGGATGCATATAGAGAGTATGTTGAGAGGCTTGGAGATGTTTAATCTTTGCTAATCTGTTTAACTGTTATTTGTTGATTGGTTGATTGGTTGATGCATGTCTGCATGATTAAATATATTCTACATGAAGATTGCCAATCTTTCATCTTGCTATAGGTATCCTATACCTTATAACTTGTGATACACCATCTCTTGCATACACACCATATATCATATCTGCACTTGCAACCAGAGCATCCTTCAGAGTCACCATTATTATCTGGCTTATATTAGCCCTCTCCCTTATTATCCTCTTCAACCTCTCTGTATTAACACTATCAAGATGGGCATCTATCTCATCGAATAGG
>BEHG01000081.1 GCA_002898655.1 archaeon HR04 | reverse complement strand
CATTCCCTGATGCGATCATCAAGTGAATGCCCCTCAAAGTCAAGGTAAAAGTTGTACTCCCATGGTCTATCCTTTATTGGTCTTGATACTATCATAGTTAGGTTTATACCTCTTGTTGCGAACTCTCTGAGCACATCATATAGTGCTCCTGCCCTATGCTCTAGAGTGAAGATCATCGATGTCTTGCTACTTGAACCCATAATCCCAGTTGTATTTGCTACATACTCTACCTCCTTCACCTTCTCCTCCTCCCCTCTCCTCCTCCCCTCTCCCCCTTTCCCTCCTCTCTCTCCCTCTGCACCCCTTTCAGGGCATGCAAGAATTAGGAACCTTGTGTAGTTGTTCTTGCTATCCTCTATACCCTCAGCAAGTATGCTCAACCCATATATCTCTGCTGCTAACCTACTAGCAATTGCAGCACTAGCATCAGGCCTCTTCTCCTTGAGCATCTTTACGCTCCCTGCTGTATCATAGTATGGTATAGGCTCAAACCCATGCCTCTGTATGAACCCCCTACACTGGCCTAGTGCTTGAGGATGGGAGTAGACATACCTTATGCTATTGATACTGCTATGCTCATAGCCTATTAGGCAGTGCTCTATCCTAAGATATACCTCGCCCTGTATCTTAAGGTGTGTAGTAAGCAGGTGATCATAAGTCTCATTAACACTACCCTCTATAGAGTTCTCTATTGGGACTATTGCATAATCAACCTCATGAATCTCAGCAGAGTAGAATACATCTGCAATTGTACGCTTTGGGATGAGTTCGGTTGTGTTGAAGTATTGCAGCGCAGCAACCTCACTATATGCCCCTCTCTCACCTTGGAATGCTACCCTTACACTCATAGCCCTTCTCTTCTACTCATTGTAGATCCAATCATATAATAATTATTAGAATAATAATGCAATAAACAAATCAACGAACTATCAACAGCAAGCCAACCTGCCAATCAACCAATTAATCAACAATTAATCAGTTGCACCGCCATATCGCATTGAGATTGCCATAGTCATCTGCAAGCTTCCTTGAAGATACTGCATTACATTCTACACACTTTACCTCCTCAGCATTAAGCTTTACAACCTCTCCACCACACTGGTTGCACCTTGTGTATATAACCCCAAAGTTACCATCCTTGAAGGTTACATGTATGTACCCGTTAAGTATGCTCACAACCTTTGCTCTAACCATATCTCCAACCCTGAACATGTTATGAACCTTAACCTTGCCCTTACCTATGTATATTGCATCGAACCTTGCATCGCTCTTCAGATCGTTTATGTAGACTATCCTTATATTTGTAGAGTTGGATGTTAGCATATGTATGAACCCTATAACATGATCATCCTTCTTTGGAATGAGCATGCTCTTAAGACCATTAACCCTCACATACCTCTGCTTCATATCATATGTAACCTTGCCTATCCTGCTTGCCCTAAGCATACCATCCCCATGCTGGTATATACCCTCACGCCCCTCAAACTCCTCTATTGTTGCTATCCTATCTCCTGGGAGTGCGAATCTTACCCTCATCCTCCCATATTAGGATGCACTGTTATTTTATCCATTTGATCAACATAACATCCATCTATCCATCAGCAGAGTTCAAAGCCAGTGTGGGAGTACAAGGAACTCATCATACTCCACACTCTGCTTATCCAGCATCTTAAGCAAGGCATATGCTTGAGGTACAGAGAGCACAGGCTTTGAGAACTCATCATCCATGGATATCCTTGGGCATGCTACCTGTATGAACGCATCTATATCGTTGAAGATCTTAAGCCTCTCCTCTGTTACTTCTGTCAATGCTATAAGCCTTACACTCCTCCCATGGGCCTCAAGCCTACTCTTTATATCCTTCACCCTGTTAAGCATAATCTGCCCTTCCTTAATGCCTACTATGAGTCCTATCCTCTGAGCATCAAGTGCCTTGTATATGGCAAGGAATGCTCTCCTCTTGATCATCTCTGCTATGCTGTTAACCTCCTTAACCTCATCGTAGTAAGGATCAAGCATAAGTGTTAACCTCCCAGTTGATAATGCTATACCAACAGCATGGAATGTACTCTGTCCAAGGAATATGAAGGCATCAGCATCATCCCTTGCATAGAATGCTGGGTAGAACTCACAACCAAACACTTGCGCATCCATAAGCTGCCCCTTGCCTCTAGTTGTAACAACGTTGAACCCATGCTGCTTCAGCACTGCAATGGCATAGCCAACCTTATGCATATGCTGGCTATCTGTTAGCAGAGCAACATTCTCAATACCCTTCTCCTTTAGCATCTTTATGCACTTTGCAAGTACTGAATCGAATTGGATATCATCGTAAGCATCTATGAACACAACGTTACCAAACTCATGCATTGATATGCTATGCCCAACATGGAAGAGTATATCTGCGTTGAGCCTCTTAGCAGCATCTGTGTTTAGATCACATGAACCATAGCAAGGATCTGCTATAACATAAGCATCTATACGGAACTCCCTGCTTACCTTATCTGCTATTATAGAGATCTTGCCAAGCAATGCCTCTGGACCATTGAATGCAACTACCCTAGGCTTCCTCTCCCTTATTATGGTGAAGATCCTCTCTTCATCTATATGTATCAACCTGCATCAACCTGTATACATTAAACACATATTATATGCCTTGCAGAACAAACAGGATAATGGATGAGTGCTACATATAGGTAGCATATAGCCTTATGCCTCTCTCTACAGCCTCCCCCTCTGCCTCTGGCCTTATCGTATGCCCAAAGATGAACTTGAATGCATCTATGCCCTTGAATGCCTCATCGAACCTCCTAACATCGCTCCTATCTATCCTCCCCTTTACCTCTCCTATTATAGTGATATCCTTACCATCTCTACCTTTACCCTTCACGTACACATCAACCTCCCTCTCCTTGTTATCAACCCTTACGTGATGCCTCAACCTTATATCACCCCTCCTTATAGTTATACCCTCATCCATCAACAGTCTAGGCAGTTTAGTAGCTGCTATCTCTTCAAGTGTAAATCCAAAGTTATTCGCAACTCTACCTACCTCCTTTCTTAGTGATGCTATGGTTAGTTCTGTCTTTGTTTGGGTATCGATAAGCCTTGCTACAGAATCCTGTAACCTTGCTACAGAATCCTCCAGTTTTGCTACAGAATCCTGTAACCTTACCACAGAATCCTCCAGTTTTGCTACAGAATCCTGTAACCTTACCACAGATGCCCTTATATCCTCTAACCCTATAAGCCCTGCTACTGCATACCTGAACTCCTCATCCTCCTTGAGCATCCGTATTATACCTTTCTTGAACTCTTCACCATACATACTATATGGTGTTGGTAAGAATCTGTATATAAATCGTCTCTCTTGCCTTGAGATGTTTACAGATGGGTAGAGTGAATGGATTAAAAGATTAGTTATTCATAATAAATATCAATCCATTTTAGAACTTTTAAGATATAAATTAAAATGGTAGATTGATAAAAATATTTAATAACATGCATCAACAATAAACTACATGCCAATAGCATTCGTGCTTATAAATGCAGAGATGGGCTCGGAGGAGGCATTGATAAAGGAGTTGAAGCAGTTAGATGGTGTTAAAGAGGTGTACACAGTATATGGTGTATATGATATAATAGCGAAGGTTGAGAGTGATAGTATGGAGAAGGTAAAGGAGACGATAACATGGAAGATAAGGAGGCTACCAAACGTAAGATCTACATTAACCATGATAGTGATTGAGAGTTAAGGGTTAGGATGGTGCTACTTATAGGCATAGATGATACAGATAGCAGGCAGGGTAGGTGTACAACACACCTTGTGTATAGGATAGTGGATTTTTTGATCTCAAATGGTTATGAGGTTGAAGAGTATCCCTTCCTTGCAAGGTTGAACCCAAACATACCATGGAAGACTAGGGGTAATGGTGCTGTATGCATAAAGGTTAAGGTGGATATGGAGAGCATGGAAGGGGAGCATGTGATGCAGGTAGTGAAGGAGATGGTTGAGAGCAACTCCATGCTAGGCTATGGAGCAAACCCTGGTATAGTATTCCTTGGCAGATGCAAGAGCATCGAGCCTATAGTAAGGTTTGCTAGCGATGCTCTATGGAGGGTTATGAGCATAAGAGGTGCAATAAAGGTTATTGAGGAGTGTAAGGATGATGGTTGTAGCATAGAGTACTATGCTATGGGCAATGGGCAAGGGATAGTTGGGGCATTGGCATCTATAGGATTAGCATCATCAATACTTGATGATTATACATTTGAGGTTGTAGCATATAGAAGGGAGGAGATGTGTGGGCTACCAAGGCTTGTTGATGAGGCTAGCGTTATGATGATGGACAAGGCTACCTATCCATACACATTCAACAACTATGACTACAAGCATGCTAGAGTGCTTATAACACCACATGGTCCAGATCCTGTACTCCTTGGTATTAGAGGTGATGATCCATGCATCCTTCTCGATGCACTCTCCATGATCAAGGTTCATGAACCCCTTGAAGGTTATATGGTATTCAGGAGCAATCAAGGTACAAATGCACATCTAGCAAATATGCTTGATGCTAGCAACCTAAAGGCATACACATCTGGCTACATTCAGGGCAGAGTAGCATCTGAGCCATTAGCAATAGAGGGAGGACATACATTCTTTGCATTGGAGTGTTATGGCAGTAATGGTTATGGCAATGGTGAAGATGGCTATGGTAAGGGTAATGTGTTATGTGCAGTATATGAGCCTACAGGGCTCAGCCCTATAGCACAGGCTCTAAGCATAGGTGATCTGCTGGAGGTTGGAGGAGGGGTTAGAAAGGGTACAACCAAGCATCCCAAGGTGCTTAACGTTGAGTACATCAAGGTTGTTGATCTTGCAAGGAAGGTAAGGTACATGAATCCATTATGCATATGTGGCAAGAGGCTAAAGTCTGAGGGTAAGGGCAAGGGTTATGGGTGCAAGAGGTGTGGCTACAGGGTTAAGGATGCTGAGAAGGTAGAGGTAGAGGTTGCAAGGGATCTAAGGCTAGGGCTTTACCTTCCAGATGCAAAGGCACACAGGCATCTAACAAAGCCCTTGCATAGATACAGTATAAAGCCAGGCTGTATGAGGCTGGATATAGATTGGTTCAACAACAACGGATTCACTTGCTAGCTAGCATTGCTATCCTCATTAATTGAGTTTAAATCCATAATGTTAAGTAAAAGGAGGCAGGAGAGAGGAGAGAGGGGAGAGAGGAGTAGAAGGAAGAGGAGGAGTAGAAGGATGAGGATGGGGAGGATGATGATGGGATGGGTATAGATGGTGATAATAATAA
>BEHG01000080.1 GCA_002898655.1 archaeon HR04 | reverse complement strand
TACCTTCCTCTGCATCTCACCTCTTCCCTACTTACTTACTTTAATCCATCCTTATATCCTTCTTTCTATTTATATATCAGCAGATCCATGCCTTCTTCATTATAGAATCTATACGCTCTTATACCTAGTTGTTACCCATACACCTATGTATCAGTCAGTTGTTGCTACTACTATTGCTACTGCTAATACTAATACTACTACTGCTACCACTGTTATTCTCTTCCAGGGTGGTAGGGTAGGATGATGATGCATATTGATCATACATTCATACTCATGGTTATAGCAGTATCATCATCTGGAGTGCTAACTCCAGGACCACTCTTCATCGTAAACATACACTATGCAAAGAGGTATGGACATCTATCAGGGTTGCTATGTGCTAGTGGTCATGCAGTTGTAGAACTCCCACTCATCATAGCGATAGCGTTAGGTATGTTCAGCATAGAGTACATGGATAGGCTTGGATGGCTAATAGGTATTGTGGGGGGTGTAGCACTAATAACCTTTGCTACCATGCAGTTATATATCATAAACACTGCTAAAGATGATGCTAGTAAGCATAGCAGCAAGAAGGTATATGGTCACATATCAAGGGTATCTTCACCATATGGCCCATTCCTTGCTGGTATTGCATTCTCAGCCTTGAACCCATTCTTCATAGCATGGTGGCTTACAGTTGGTATGAAGATTGTAATCGATGCATATAGCATAGCATCAATGCAAGGTATACTAATTATGTTCATAGCCCATATATGGATGGATTATGCATGGCTTGCTGGAACAGCGTACATGACAAGAAGAGGCATAGATAGGATCTTCAAGTCTGAACATGGTAGTAGGAAGATATTCTACAGATTGCTTTACCTAGCGCTCTATGCAATGCTTGTGTATATAGGTATAGGCTTTATAGCATCATCGCTGGCTAATGAGTTATAAATTGGTCTTATGGATATGATCTTATGCTAGGCTCAAAGGGGTTAAAGAGCGAGCATCTTATCAAGATGAAGGAGTTGTTCGACTCCATAATCTCTAGCGCAGGTAAGGATCCAAAGGACTTCTACCAGTACTGGAGGAAGGAGGCTGAGAACATATACATGCAGGTTGCAGACCTACCAACTGATGATGCGTTTGATAAGGCGATGAGGATGATAGAGACCTCTGCAAGGTTCGAACTTGTGAGGAGGGATGTTGTGCGTAATCTCCTTGGCTAGCAGCAAGCAGTAATGGCAGCGATTACAGTAGCAGTAGTAGTAGCAGTAGTAGTAGTAGCATCATATAGCATTATAGACCGTTACTGCCTGAATAACTGCTACTACCTGTACCCCTTGATACCTATAGCCAACCCATCACGTACAGGGAGTACCAAGGCATCCATGTTACTTATGAGCATGGAGTTGAACCTTGCTACTGCTCTGCCCTCCTTGCTATCCTTCAACACCTCCCCATGCCATAATGCATTATCTGCTACTAGCAACCCATTCTTGCTTAGCCTTGGATAGCATAGCTCAAAGTACCTAGGGTAGTTATCCTTACTATCATCTATGAAGATCAGGTTGAACCTCCCCTTGAGTCTTGGTATAACATCTAGAGCATCACCAGTTATAACCTCTACAGTATCATCTAGGTTAGCAGTATGTATGTTTGCCCTAGCCTCATCTGCTCTTGCATGATCTATCTCTATGCTAGTTACCCTACCTTTAACCTTCTTTGCTGCAAGCCCAAGCCATATGGTAGAGTAGCCTACAGCAGTGCCTATCTCAAGCACCCTCTTAGCCCTTGTTGCAAGGATCAGGAGGAAGAGCAATCTACCTATCAGTGGACCAACTATTGGTATACCTCTCTGCCTAGCATCATCCTCTATGCTTGCAAGTATGCTTGGGCTCTTTGGTAGTATGCTATGCACATACTCTACTATCTTCTCATCATGCATGTGCCAGATACTTGGCATCCTAAAACTATAGGAACCTTAGTATTAAAAGTTTAGATCCTCCATCATATCAGCATAGTTATCTGCAACCCTCTCAACCAACTGCTCATCATACCTTGCAAGTACCTCTGCTATTAGATGCTTGCTCCTCAGCATGTACTTGGAGTCATGCTTATCCACTAACCCCTTCTCCATGAGCCTCTTCATATGCCAGAATATGGTTGATTGTGCCTTGCCAAGCATGAATGCAAGCTCATCAAGCGTTGCTGAGCCATCGTTCTCAAGCATGTATGAGATGATCCTCCTTGTGGTTGGTATCCTAAGCATGCCAAGTATGTTTGCCTCATCCTGCTTAACATCACTTGCATAATACCTTGTAATCCCTCCATCCCTCTCTATCCTTATCATCTGCTCAGATTCTAGCCTGTAGAGATGGTATGATAACACACCGTTTGTTAACCCTAGCATTTTAAGTAGTTCCCTATACCTTATCCCAGGGTTCTTGCTTATGTATTCAAGTATCGTTCTCCTTATATTGTTCATTCCATGACACCTCAACTCAGCCCATCTTAATAACCCCAGTCACGAAGAGTACAAGCATGGCAAGGATGAGCATATGTGCCAACTCTACATTTATTATTGGGAGCAAGAGCGTTGGTACATTCCCTGTTAGCGTAATGAAGTTCACAAACTCTGCAAGTGTAAGCATAGAGAGTGCAAGCATCATGAAGAGGAGCCTTCTACTCCTCCCCCTGTAGTATGCTAGTGCAGATACTATAACAAGGAATATGGATACCATGAACGCTGTAAGGTGCAAGTATATATGGTATATCATTGATTCATGGGTTATATGAGGCAATACGAGTGGTAGAGAGAAGATTGCTATTGCAGCAAGTATGAGCAGTGTCATCACATTCTTATCTGCGAAGACCATCCTCTGCATATTTATTATTACAGGCTAGGTATATAATTAATTATTGGTACAATGATAGAATGATAACATTTTAAAATAATGTTATAAAAAATGGATAGGTGGTTGTTATTGCCTCTCTCTTCTAACCCTCCTTGCTACCACAAGTATACCTGTCATTGCTGCAAGTGCACTTAGTATTGGTATACTGCTTGAATACTGTTGTAGTGGCTCCTGTTGCTGCTGCATGTTATTTGTACTACTACTGCTACTTAACACTAAATCCTTCTCTGCTATTGTATATGATGCATTGGTTATGCTTCCCGTTGCATCTGTACTAGTATTATGTATGCTATTATCCTGTAAGGCACTCCTTGGAAATGCCCACTCTCTAGTATCTGTTACACAGCCATACGAGCCTCTCCAACCTGGTGTGTTTAGCACAGATGTATCTATTGCTGGTCCTCCCTCGGTTGGTGATGCTGTACAGAAGACCCTCTCATCTATGCTTATAGTTGCTACCCCATAGTAGTCTATGGTTCCATATACTCTATAACCATACACCCCTTCAGTGACTATCTGCCTAGCATAGTATAGCCCTGGCTGACCAAAGACTGGAGATAACCTTATCCCTAACTGCTTCTCCGTTGCATTCTCCAATGCTTGCTCTACAGTCATACTTCCATTCCTAATAGCATCTATAACCTCCTGTGCCGTCTCTAATGTGTAGTAGTACTTGTCAACATATAGGGTTGTGCTCCCTGTTGGTACTGATAGCCTAGTAGCATCATCACTAACTATCAACTCCATGTAATGCTGCCCATCCCTAACCCCTGGATATACACTAGTTGTAGGCTCATTTGTATGCCCAATGACAAGCCTTACCTTCCTCTCCTGCCCATTTGGTAGGGTAACAGGCATAGTCTTGTTTGCATGTGCAAATACATGCTCAGCAACTGTTACAAGCAGCAATGGTGTGAGGAGTAGTGCTATTACTGCTGGTAGTATGTAGAGTACCTTCACTTCCATGCTCTCACCTATGCCCCAAACCATCGTTATCATGCCTATCATCGTTAAGATCGAATACAGGGTTCCATGGATTTGCTGCAAGATCGCTTGGCAGTCTCGGTGCACCATCGTCAGCAGTGTATGGTAGTGTGGCTATACTGCCTAGGGTTCTATGCACAGTTACGGCAGCCATGCTACCAGATGGGAACCTTACAGCATTCTCACCAAAGTTCACCAATGCTATATCAGTAACCCTTGGTGCTCCTCCATTCAATGGGTCTGGGATATGTGCATGGTATACACAGAGTCCTCTCTCACCTCCAGCAGTTGATGCATGCTTTATGAAGTACAATGGTACTTTATCTACAAATGTAGACCTTACACTCTCATCTATATGCCCTGCTATGACAGTTACTAGAGGTCTATACTGGTTATCGCATGGTATCTGGAGCAGTAGATGTGCACTTATGAAGTTTGGACTAGCATCATACAAAGGCATCACGCCCTGCTTTGCTAGCACTAGACCATCTAACCTTATATGTGACTGAACTGGTATATTTGTGCCAGCAACACCAGCCTCAAATGTATGGCTTGCCAGTACGTAAGTGGTGAATGCACTTGCAATCACTATACTTGCTATTATCGCTGCTAGTTTATGTATCCTCTGCATTACCTGTCTATTCACCAATTTATTAAAAATATTTTATGGTACATTCGTCGAATATACTAGTATTTCTGATTAGATAGTTGTACCATAAGATATTTTATATCGTGTTATGTATTACATGCATGCGTAACCTAGGTAGTGCATCGCTGCTTGTTACAGTGCTTAGTTTAGTAAGTGTTATACAGGCACAGGTACAGGCACAGACTGTCTTCACACAGGGTCTTGTAGTACCTGAAAGCATTAACCTTAACGGCAGTGTAGATATAATATGCTTCAACGAACCAGCACATCCGTTAGGAGTAAATGGAAGGATAACTGTATTTGCTCCAGATGATAACTATACAACAGGGGTCATGGAATTTGCTGTAGGCGACCTCAACAGCAATGGTGTAGAGGAGAACTATCTCAAGGTTAGGTATCCAGATGACTTTGTAGGTGCAAGTACAAGTACTCTTGGGGAGTATGGTGTCTTCTGCGACTTCTGGAGTGGAGAGAGCGAGTTAAGGGATGAAGGAGAAGGTAATCCTATAACTGGAGCGTTCTGGCAGAACTTCTGGGTATCCTTCCAGGTAGTGCCAGAGAGCATGCTTGGTGCACTTGTAATAGGTGGAGCGATGACAGCAACATTAATGACGTACATGAAGAGTAGTAAGAAGAATCAAGGCAAATAAGTAAACCACAAATTAATTATTATTTTATTATGATGGTACTGGTATGCTCATAGTTGCAAATGCATACTCTTCATCATCCTTCTTAGATACCTTCCTATACCTATCATCGTAGTACTCGTAATCCCTTAAGCCAGATACATGCTCTGTCCAG
>BEHG01000079.1 GCA_002898655.1 archaeon HR04 | reverse complement strand
CCTTGAGAGGTTACAAGAGTTATGCACTAACAGGCTTGTAAGGATAGGGTTGAGTGCAACACTCCATCCATTGGAGGAGGTTGCTAGGTTCCTTGTTGGGTATGAGGATGATGGAGGAGAGAGGGACTGTGTTATAGTTGATGCTAGGTTTGTGAAGCCCATGAGCATAATAACCATCTCACCTGTAAGGGATATAGTACATGCAAAGGCGGATGAACTTAACAGGAGGATGTATGCCATCATCAAGGATGTGATAAGGAGGAACAAGACCACGCTCATATTCACAAATACCAGGTCTGGGGCAGAGAGGGTTGTATACCATCTCTCGAAGATGAATGTTGTTGATGCTGATGATGAGCTTGCTGCACACCACAGTTCACTCTCAAGGGAGATAAGGCTTGATGTTGAGGATAGGCTAAAGAATGGGAAGATGCGTGCAGTTGTTACAAGCACAAGCCTAGAACTAGGAATAGATATAGGGAGCATAGATGCTGTTGTGCAGATAGGCTCACCAAAGTCAATAGCAAGGTGCATACAGAGGATAGGGAGATCAGGACACTCCCTAGAGTTGGAGTCAAAGGGCTACCTTATTGCAATGGATAATGATGATCTAGTAGAGGATGCTGTTATGTGCATGAATGCTATGCGTGGCAAGATAGATAGTGTGCATATACCAAGGAACTGCCTTGATGTTCTTGCACAGCATATAGTAGGTTTGGCAATAGAGAGGAGATGGAGGGTTGATGATGCTTATAGGCTTGTGAGGAGGAGTTACTGCTACAGGGATCTCAGCATGGATAGTTTCAGGAGAGTGCTAAGGTACCTTGCTGGGATGTACAAGAGCCTTGAAGGGCACAAGGTGTATGGCAAGATATGGTACGATGAGGCTACAGATGAGTTTGGGAAGCGAGGCTCTACAGCAAGGATGATCTATGCTACCAATATAGGCACTATACCAGATGAGGTTGCTGTCAAGGTCTATACAAGGGATGGGAAGTGGGTAGGGAGCATAGAGGAGGAGTTCCTTGAGCGCTTGAGCCCAGGGGATATATTCGTGCTTGGAGGCAAGACCTATGAGTTCATATCAAGCAAAGGTTTAACAGCAGTGGTAAGGAGTGCTGAAGGGATGAGACCAACCATACCTAGTTGGTTCAGTGAGATGCTACCATTGAGCTTTGACCTTGGGGAGGAGATAGGTAGGCTTAGAGGTGTGATATTCTCAATGCTGGAGGAAGGGATAGAGGCTGGAGAGATGTGTGATGGCGATGGTAATGGTAATGGTAATAGTAGTAGCAATAAGGATAAGAGGAGAAGAAGAAGGAAGGGTAATGGTAGGGGCTGTAGTGCTAGGGATGTGGAGAGGTTGAAGGATAGGATAGCAAGGATGTTGATGGAGAGGCTATACACAGATGAGAATGCTTCACATGCAATAGTTGAGTACATGTATGCACAGTACAGGTTCCTAAGGGTGTTGGGTATAAAGGATGATCCAAGCGATAGGAACCTATTGGTAGAGCATTACATAGATGAGCAGGGTAAGCACAACCTGATATTCCACTGTGTATTTGGGAGGAGGGTTAATGATGCTCTTGCAAGAGCATATGCATACGCTGCTAGGGTTATGATGAGGAGGAACATTGCTGTAACAGTTAGCGATAGTGCATTCATGCTAACCCTTGGGGAGTATGGTGAGAATGGTGAAGATGTTACATCAATAGCAGAGAGGATAATAGCATCTGTCAACTCATCAAACATAAGATCCCTCCTACTCAATGCTATAAAGAGTACAGAGATGGTAAGGACAAGGTTCAGACACTGTGCAACGAGATCGCTCATGGTACTTAGGAACTACAAGGGTTATGAGGTTACAGTTGCAAGGCAGCAGACCAATGCTGAGATACTGATGAGGTTATGTGAGAAGCTTGATA
Source organism: archaeon HR04 (assembly GCA_002898655.1). GTDB lineage: Archaea > Thermoproteota > Nitrososphaeria > Nitrososphaerales > Nitrosocaldaceae > Nitrosocaldus. The sequence continues at coordinate 3,506 of BEHG01000079.1, read as the reverse complement.
GCTTCCCTGTCCTAGAAGAGACTTACAGGGAGGTTATGGAGGATCTCATGGATGTTAATAGGGCAGCAGAAGTGCTCAAGGATGTTGAGGAGGGTAGGAGGAGGTTCATAATCTTCAATGCTAGAGATGTGCCATCACCATTCAGCCACATGCTCATAGTCTCTGGCTATAGTGATGTTGTGCTCATGGAGGATAGGAAGGAGATGCTTGAAGCACTCCATGAGATGGTGATGAGGAGGATAAGTGCTAGTAGATAGGTAGGTAGCATTAGATATACATGCGTATTTATGCATGTATGCAGGTAATAAGCAGGTGGATAAATAAATAAATAAAGAATATACTTAACATCTGCCCCATGATCTTCAGTATCTGCTCATGATAGAACTCATAGAGTTGGAGGAGGGTGTAAGTATAGCAAGCCCATACCCATGCATATACCTAGAGGAGCATGATACACTGTTATTTGCAGATACACATCTTGGATTAGAAGAGCATAGGGAGAGGTTAGGCATACACATACCATACCCTGTTACTGAGCATATAATAGAGTGTATAGTAAAGCCAGTCAAGGAACTCTCATGCAGGAAGGTAATAATACTAGGGGATGTGAAGCATGAGTTTGGTAGACCTAGTGCAGAGGAGTGGTACTCGCTTAAGAAGCTTGTTAGCACTCTACGCAGGAGTAACTGTGAGTTGGAGGTTGTTAGAGGTAACCATGACAACTACATAATCTACATCCTCAATGAGTTGGATGTTAAACTCCATGATCCCCATCTACTACTTGAGTGTAGCAAGGGAAGTATACTGCTCATCCATGGCCATCTTGAGAGCAAGGTTATGTATGATAAGGATGTAAGGCTTGTGGTTATGGGGCATGAGCATCCATCAATAGCAATCAAGGATGAACTTGGCATAAAGCATAGGTTCAAGGCATTCCTGTACGGTAAGGATGTGATCAGCAAGGATGCTGCTGCTGTTGATGTTGATCATGCCTGTGAGTCTGGTAGGAGTAGCAGTATATTACCTAAAGGTACAAGTGTGATAGTGCTCCCATCCCTATCTCCATTGGCCTATGGCAATCCATTGAATGAGAATGCTATGATAAAGAGTCCTATATTGAGGAGTATAGGGGTAGAGGGATTAACACCGTATCTGATAGAGGTTGGTATGATGGTTAAAAGATTCCCTGAAGTTAGGTATCTTATGCCTGCTCTATAACATCGATTTGTCGATCCACTCCTAATCCATCCGCATCCATCAATCTATCTTATTAATACTACTACTCTCACTTGTTATATGAATCCCTGAAGTATGGGATGACCTTCCTCCCGAATAGTTCTATGTTCTTGTAGTACCCTTCGCCCCAGAACCTTATTATGAAGTGTTCAACCCCACTCTTTATGAACCTCTCTATACTTGGTATAACATCATCAGGCTTCCCTATGCCTATTGCCGATCTTGCAATGCTGTCAGGGATCTGCTGTGCTGCTTCCCTCATCTTCTGCATCAGATCAGGCCTTGACATTGCATATTCTGTGAAGTATTGTCTAAAGTCAAAGTCCTTGGGCATATCCATGTTGTATACCTTGAGCAGTTCAGGCTTGTAGAGGCTAACCTTAACTGCACTCCTCAACTTGAGCCATGCCTCCTCAGGATCATCTGTAAAGTACACATCGAAGTCTAGACAGCGTTCAACAACATCCTCTCTACCATTAGCCTTTGCCTTCTCTGCTATTATCCTTGAATGGTACTCATACAGCTCCGGTGTATATGCTATTGGTAGCCAGCCATCACCATACTTTGCTGTTATCTCTAGCGTTCTCTGTGCACCTGCTGCTATGAATATTGGGGGTCTAGGTTGCTGTATGCTCTTGGTCTGAAGGCATGCATTATTCAGCCTATAGAACTTCCCTTCAAAACTGACCCTCTCATCTGGAGAAGATCTGAAGAGCATCTGTATAACTTGGAGTTGCTCCTCAAGTCTTGATACAGGTTTATCCCATTGTATACCAAAGTCGTTTATGTTTTGTGCTTCACCAGCACCAATACCTAGTATTGCTCTACCCTTTGATACCCTGTCAAGCGTTACTGTCTGGAGCGCAACTGTTGAGGGGTGCCTTCTGATAGCATCTGTAACACATGTACCAAGCATCACCTTCTTTGTAACTTGGGATGCAGCAGCAAGCAGTATCCAAGCATCATTCACTATTGCCTTTGGCCACTGGGGAACATTTGTATGGTCCATACTCCATACAGAGTCATAGTCAAGCCTATCTGCAAGCATGTATGCCATGAGTTGCTGATCCTCTCCAAGTCCTAGCCTAGCAACATTCAACCCATTCTGTATCCCAAACTTTATCCTACCATCTCTTGCCATGCAATTACTCATAGGTATGTTACTAATAAACTAATTTGTAGTAGTGCCGAGTATAGGCAGGTCACACCATTTATAGAATAGCATTAACATCTCTTCATGCTATATTAAATTAATTAATTAATACTATGAAAGAGATTAAAAATATGTAGTTTATGCATTTATTGCATAACCTTTATAACTGCTCTACCCTTTATCCCTCCCTTCTCGAGCTTCTCAAATGCCTCATTAACCTCCTCAAGCTTGAACCTCTCAGAGATAACGTTGGCAACATCTATCACACCTTTACTTGCCAATGCTATTATCTCCGGCATATCAACCCTTGGCTTCCCTCCATAAGAGCCTATTATATGCACACCCTTCCTAACTAGGAAGTTTATCTCGAACCCTGCCTCATTACCCTTTGATGATAACCCTACAAGTACTGCCCTTCCTCCAGACCTTACAGATCTTATGGCAGCACTTATCGTCTCCCTCATCCCTATAACCTCTATGGAGGCATCAACACCCCTTCCATCTGTTATATCCATTATTGCCTTTACAGGATCATCCCTCTTTGAGTTTATAACATGCTTTGCACCAAGGCTCTTAGCATACTCCAACTTCTCATCCCTTATGTCTATTGCTATAACATCTGTGTTGAATACCTTGCTTGCTATCTGCACAACGTTGCTCCCTACACCGCCTATACCATACACAGCAACCTGCTCAGCAGGCTTCAGTGAAGCATTCCTACATGCTCCATATGCTGTCATTATTGCACATCCAAGTATCGAGGCATCATCTAGGTTCATGGTATCTGGTACCTTGAATACTGAGGTTGCTGGTATTACAGAGTACTCTGCATGTGCAGCCATGGAGTACATGTACACAGTGCTCCCATCCTTGGCTGTTAACCTGCTAGTGCCATCGTAGTAGACCCCCTTCAGTCTATTGTAGTTGTAAAAGTTCTCACATAGATCCTCATTACCCCTTATGCATAACCTGCACTTCCCACATGGGAGTATGAATGGTCCAACAACCCTATCCCCTATCTGCACATTATCAACCCCATTACCAACACTCTCAACTATGCCAGATACCTCATGCCCTAGCACTGCTGGCAATGGGAATGGTATATGTCCTCTAAGCA
>BEHG01000078.1 GCA_002898655.1 archaeon HR04 | reverse complement strand
GATTCTATAGATCTTAATCGCTTATCGATCTTCTTGAACTCCTCATCATGCCTCTTGAACCCTTCATTCATATCCTTCCTAAGATCCTCTATGCTTTGCTATACCCTCTTGAACTCCTCATCATGCCTCTTGAACCCTTCATTCATATCCTTCCTAAGATCCTCTATGCTTTGCCATACCCTCTTGAACTCCTCATCATGCCTCTTGAACCCTTCATTCATATCCTTCCTAAGATCCCTTATATCCTCCTCAACCTTTGCAAACCTCTCATCCACCTTTGCAAACCTCTCATTCATCTCCTTCCTTAACTCTAAGAACCTAGCATTCATATCCTCCTCAACCTTTGCTATCCTATCCAAGATCTCTTTGTAGCCTATTGCTCCTGCTACAGCATGCCTAAATTCTACATCTTCGAGTAGTAGGTTAAGCAATACCTTCTTCAACTCTTCCTTACTTTGCATATATAGATTAGTGGTTGAGCGGTATATAAGGATAAACACTATACATCCTTCTTTATTTTAAGATCTGTAAGATGCTAGTCTGTGCTATTTGAAGCCTAAAGGTTAGCACCATCCTATTATTATTATTACTATCTTATCATATAGGACTAACTAAAAGCAACCATAACGATTAGGCATGTGTATCTTCTCTCTCCCATCATTCCTATACACAATATCAAGATGAGTATTGCTAGATATACCAACAACTATTATAAAGGCAATACTAGAAGAGATGAAGGTTTATCATCAATCTAGCCCAAACGAAGATAATAGTTTTATTGTTTATAGACGTACCAGCAATCCATCATAGTTTTTATAGTGTAAGGTAGAGAGGATATTAAGATAAGAAGGTATGGCTAGGTCTAAAAAGACTACAAGGAGGAAGAGTAGTAGCAGCATCAGCAGTAAGAAGCAAGGCATAACCTATAAGGATGTTGGTGTTGATACAGCAAAGATAAGCAAGGTACACTCAATCATAGGAAGCATGATAGCAGGTACGCATGGAGAGCATGTTATATCTGGCTATGGGCATTATGCTGGGCTCATAAGCATAGATGATGAGAGAGTGCTAGCAATACACATAGATGGGGTTGGTAGCAAGGTGATAGTTGCTAGCCTAGCAGGTAAGTACTCCACCATAGGAATAGACTGCATAGCGATGAATGCTAACGATGTTGTATGTGTTGGTGCAGAGCCTATAGCATTTGTTGATTATATAGCAGTTAGGAGACCAGATGCTGATATGGTTGAGGAGATAATGAAGGGTCTTGCCCAAGGTGCAAGGGAGGCAAACCTATCCATAGTAGGAGGGGAGTTGGCAGTGCTCCCAGATCTACTTGCTGATGGGTTTGAGATGAGCAAAGGCAGAAGCAAGGCTACTAGGGGTAGAGGCAAGGTAAAGGATAGGGTTGATAATGCATTCGACCTTGCTGGTGCTGTTATAGGTATAGCAAGGAAGGATGAACTCATCCTTGGTGAGAGCATCAATGCTGGGGATGTTATAGTTGGTATAGCAAGCAATGGATTGCATGCAAATGGGTATACACTTGCAAGGCATGTACTCCTTAGCAGGTATAGGCTTGATGAGAGGATAGATGAACTTAACTCCACTCTAGAGGATGAGTTGCTTAAACCTACAAGGATATACGTTAAACCAATTCTGGATGTGATAAGGAGGGTAGATGTTCATGGCATAGCTCATATAACTGGAGGGGCATTCAAGAAGCTTACAAGGCTTAGCAGCAGTGTAAAGTTTGTACTCAACTCTATGCCAGAGCCTCCAGCAATATTTAGGTTGATAAAGATGCATGCAGGTGTAGATGATGCTGAGATGTACTCAACATTCAACATGGGGATAGGGATGTGTGTAGTAGCAGCAAGGGGAGATGAGGATGCTATAATCTCCATATGCAAGAGTCATGATATGGATGCAATGGTTATAGGTAGGGTTGAGGAGGGTAATGGCGTGTATGTTAACGATGTAAGGATTGTATGATTTATCCCATGCTTAGTTCTAACGTATTTACAGCACAGTCTAACGTAATTTATAGATGTTGAGGATAATGAAGATGATAATCTGGTTAGTTAAGATGAGATACTAACAGGTACTAGAAGGTTGGAAGATAGTAGCCTATGGACTATATATTAGAGAGCCAAGGAGATAAACATAATGATGTAAGCACCTTACACGTACCTACGAATTTCACCGTATAGCAAGCCATAGTATAAATATAAGCATCTTACCTCACCCTTAACATACAGCATAAAAATTAGAGTAGGGGTAAGAGCGAGTATGAAGGGTAACCATCATCAAGCATAACAGCATATACCCTCTCCTCTGGCTTAACTATTGATAGGATGTGCACATCATTCTCCTTCACAAGTTTTATATGCACATCCGCAAGCATATTTGCAGCATCTGCAAGTTCTGTCCCGCTCTTAACTGTTAACATCAGCACATCTCTATTGTTCCTAATCACCTTTGCGCTATATACCAAGTTATCTTTAACCTCCTCTAGATCTTTCCATATCATATTTGAGTATATAACCATGCTCTTCCCATCCTCCTTCAACTTTATGTAACTATCTATTAGCAATGCAAAGTTCTCCTCAGGATCATCTGTAAGGTTCATGACCATCCCTTCCTCTATACTGTTCTTATCATACGTACTTAACTCCCTGTATGCCGTAGCATACTCCTGCTCTTGCATATGCGATGGACTTGTGAATACCATAAGCCTACTTAGATCATGTGATGTGCAATGGGGCACTATCTTCCTTAGCACTTTAACAAGCGGCTCATCCTGCCCACATATAACCATAGCAGACCTATTGCTCCTTATGTTGTTGAGTACAGTGCAGAGCATGATTATCCTTGCATAGTGCATGTTAACATTGCTATCAACCTCAAGCACTACTACACTCCCTTCTCTTATCCCATCTCCTAATGCATCATCCATATCCCTGCTCCCTGTTGATATGTAACCACTCTTGCTTGCCAATGGAGGGAATAGTGATGATACATAGCCTGCCCTCTTCCCATCATAGACTATAGTAAAGTGCCCTCCATCTAGTGTATAGATGAACTTGCTCTTCGTTATCGCTATCCCCCTCATCTTATCTATATGCATTGATCTCATCCATACACCGTTCCTCTTCTCCCTATCAAGGGTTATTACAGCATCTACAAGGTATGCAAGAGTATTCATCTCTGGCTCCTCACTTATGAAGACAAGCATGCCATCATTTGCATCTGCAACAGCAATCATACTCTTCTCCATCTTGAGCCTCTCATCAATGGGTATCTCCTTTGCTAGTGCATCCCAACTATCAAGAACTATAAAGGCTCTCTTACTGCTTATCATTTTATCAACAACAAGGTTGAGCAGGTTATTTGCACTACTCAACCTTAGATCTATTCCATCTATCTTGTTCGCATCACCATTCTTACTACTAGCAGCAGTATGATCTGGCATGAACTGTAGTGAAGTGCTATCATCAAGTATATCCTCAACCCAAGGCAGTTGCTTCCTCAACTTGTTATAGGATACTCTGGTTGAGATGTAGAAGCAGTTGTACCTATCTCTAACATTCCTCATCAACTCCAATGCCAATGTTGTCTTACCTGCTCCAGGTAATCCTCTTATAAGCAGGGCTACAGGCTCTATATCCATGAATGGCTTGAATATCTGCTCGAATGCATCCCTTACCTTCAACTCCATCATACACTTATTTTATGGAGCGTGTTTAAAATCGGTTGTTGTGTAATTGCAATTAATTACAAAGGCAACTATCCTAAATGAAAGGGAAGAGGATTTTTATTGTTGATGGTTGGATTGATTAGCATCATCATTCATCCCATCATCCAATAGCCCTTTACTTCTCATATAACCATCCACGCTTGTAGAAGTAGTAGAGCATGAAGAGTGCGCTTGCTATTGATACCATAACCATAACTATGAATGTTGTGTACTTGCCTAAGAAGAGCCAAGGCTCATCCTCTACTCCTCCAGGAAGGATGACGTTCATACCATAGAATGTACCTATGAGCGTTGCAGGTATGGAGAGTGTGAAGACTATAGTAAGAATAGCAAGTATCTTGTTGGTCTTCTCACTGCTCAGTATAAAGTCTGTATCCTTGTATATATTTATGGTCTCATTTGCAGTATCAAGCACCTCTATAGCCTTCTCAAGGTGATCCTTCACATCGTTCCAGTATGGTGTAAGGTCCATGCTTGAGAACTGCTGAGACTCCCTTGCTACATCTGTTAGTATCCTCCTTAAAGGCAGGATTATCCTTCTAAGTGCAAGGATCTCCCTCCTTATATTGGTTATTGCCCTTATTGCAGATACATTCTCAGCAAATACAAGATCCTCCATATCCTCCATGTTACCTTCTATCTTTATGAGGATGTGGAGCAACTCATCTATTATAGCATCCATTATCTTATGGAGTAAGAATGCTGGGGAGTTGCCCATTATACTTGCCTTATTCCCCCCATCCACCTTGCACGCATTGAAGAGATCTGTTATAGGCTTTATCTCGCCCTTGTGTACGGTTATGAGGAAGTTGAAGCCCATGAAGATTGAGAGTTGGATGTTCTTAGGTACACCATTGCTATACAATGGGTAGTGTATAACTATGAATATGCTGTTGGCATACTTGTCAATCTTTGGTACCTGTATCTTTGATAGGCAATCCTCTACATTCAAGGGGTGAAGATTATAGGTATCTGCTAGTGTTGTTAGAGTGCTCCTGTTTGGCTCACTCACATCTATCCACCTAAGTCCATTGTTATCCACAGAATTGATATGCTCTACTGCCTTCATGCTCTTCTCCCAGATAGCATTAGATAACACTTTATATATAATTTTGATAGTAACGAGTTTGCCAACAATTTATACACTTGAATTTGAGAGATGCTCATGCACTATATACCATCTACCATCAAACTTCTTGCATATGATACTGCACCTCACCCTGCTCTTTATAGCCTGACCAGTGAAGCTGTAACCATCAATAACCACGCCCTTATACTCAAGGATGAACGTTGCTAGTGCTATTGAGGAAGATTCATCTAGCATTGTTATCCTTAGATCCTCTATAGAGTAATCGTAATCTGATACATTGGCAAAGAACATCTCCTCATGCAGGCATGCCTCCTCATAATCCATCCTGTGATAAGGAGGGATATCGCTGAACTTTGTAAGCATGCTATGGTACACCTCCCTTATCGCTGAGAGGTCCTTGCTCTTCCCTATGTAGAATGCCCTATGGATTAGATACTCTACTGCTTTGATATCATCTAAACCCTTATCGTTATTGTAATTGTTCATGCCTCTACTCTGCAAGTAAAATATTTATAATTATTATGGCTCATTCTCCATACATGCTGCATCATAATTGCTGTATGATGATGGTGATGATGGTTTGTATGATAGGATTAGGCTTAAATGTAGAACCATCACTACTCTAGATACTTTGGCAAGAGGGTAGAAGTAGAAGAAGGTAGATCTCTATGGTTGTGATGTCTGGCGCAAAGGCACTCATACAGGCTTTAGAGAGGGAGGGTGTAGATGTTGTGTTTGGAATGCCTGGTGGAGCAAACCTCCCAATCTACGATGAGTTATACTCAAGTAGTATAAGACATATACTTGTTAGGCATGAGCAGTCAGCTGCACACATGGCAGATGGCTATGCA
>BEHG01000077.1 GCA_002898655.1 archaeon HR04 | reverse complement strand
AAAGATGGTAAAGGTACATTAATTAACTTGCAATACACAATAAATAAATAAATAAATAAATAAATAAATAAATAAATAAATAAATAAATAAATAAATAAATAAATAAATAAATAAATAAATAAATAAATAAATAAGGATGGAAGTTGCTTGTGAAGCAACTCTACTAACTACTCAAGCCAGAATACAACCTGTACAGATGCAGATACACTCTGCTCACTTGGTGGTATTATAGGGGTTGTTGCTCGTGCCTCCATTGCATAGATTGGTACAGGATACCCATCCATTATGTTCACGCTCTTAACCCCAACTACCTTCATGTTCAGTGCATTGGCAACACTATCAGCCTTGACCCTTGCATCCTTTGCTGCCTTATCAAGCAGTGAAGCCTTTACAGCATCAAGCCTCTCTTGGGAGATGAAGAAGCTTACACCATAAACCTGATTTGCTCCAGCATTAACAGCAGCATCTATAACACTACCAATATTCTGTACATTAACATCCATGGTTATCGTCATGTTATTCACTGCCTTGTAACCAACAAGGACCTGCTCTTGACACTCTGGTGGTGGAGGGTATATAGTTATACATGCCTCAGCCTTGCTCCTAGGCTCATAAACAGGGTGTATGATGTAGTAGTTTGTGCTTATCTGCTCCTCCTTTATGCCTAAAGCCTTTACAGCCTCTATTACACTATTCATCAACTCAGCATTCCTTCTTGCTGCCTCTCCTGCTGTCTTCTCCTGCACCTCAACACCTACATTTATGCTAGCCTTATCAGGCTTGATATTCTGCATAGCATTACCTACAACTGATAGTTCTATCCTCTCCCCACCCTTATTACCTTGCTCTTCTGCCTTTGCATCGATAGTTGTATACTGCACTGCCACAAATGCAAGTAGCAGAGTAAATGCTACTATACCTGCACCTGTAATACCTATCATCTTCTTGTTCATCCTGTTTGCCATCTTGCAATCCCTCGCCATTATATACACGTACATTAAGATTAAGCCTATGCTTTAGAACCCTACAACTAAGATCAGAATATGCTGTTCTAACCTTTAGAACAATAAAAATTGTTATATTCTTGTAGTGAAGATTAAAGATTCTGATTAGGACTCTTGGGGCGCACCGCATAGAGGACAGAACCTTGCACTCTTTGGTATCTCTGCACCACACTTTATGCAGTATCTTACATCTGTTATAACACTTGCATGCTCTATGCTCCTCATAGCCTTCTCCTCACTTACAAGTTCGTTTATACCAGCAAGGACACCAGCTATTATCTCATCCTTAAGGTTGAATACAGGTTTTATACTCTTCCCATCATGTTTAACAACCATCTGTATCATTAGATCATGCTCATGCAATCCCTTCCTCCTTGCTATTATCTGTGCCTGCTCTATACTGCTTGCAGGTATAACTATATCCCCCTTGCTTGATGTGAACACTACCCTATTGCTACCATCCCTACTCCTCTCCAGTATGAGTTTACCACCTTCAACACTATCCTTCCAGCCTGGATAGCCCTCAACATAATCACAGTCATAAACCCTCTTATCCAACCTCTCCTTGCTCCCAACCTGTAGTGCGCTGTTACTCAGGAACCTGATCTGATCCTTTATGTACTTCCATAGGTTTGATTCGAAGCTCTTTGCTGTGTAGAGCTTTGCTACAGTTGCTGTTATCCCAACTATAGGTACTATGAACAATGGAGCAGATGAGAGCATGTTCTTGCCCCATTCCCCAGTGCTTATAGCAACCTCAAACTCATCTGGCTTACCCTTTATGGTTATGTCAGTACTCCTCCTTGCACCTGCTATACTTCTAAGCGTACTTATCTTCCTTGCCTGTATGAAGAACCATGATGGTGGTGCAGTAGGGTCTTTGGAGTATGCTACCTCAAATCCATTCTCCTGTAGATACATCTGCACCCTTGTTGCTAACCTCTCTAGATCAACATTGAGCCCTGTAAACCTCTCAGTCTTGCCCATGACCTTAATCTAGGGAACTATGATATATCGTTTACTAATTTATGTAATAAAATAAGAAGAAGGTCAGTCAGTGTATGCTGCTACACTCTCAAGCATACCCTTGGCTGGGCTGAGCACGCTCCTGGTTATATCTGATAGGTTAGCAAGCATGCTATACCATGAATCTGCCTCCTCATTGCTTATCTCAACCCTTACATGCTTGATACCATGCATTCCCTGAAGCCTCTCCATCTCTGCTGCAGCAGTAAGGCTATCCAATGCAGTTATACTACTTACAACATACCCTGGGTAACCTGGATACGTTGAACTCTCATGCTGCACAACCTTGAACCCAAAGAGGCTATATCTACTCCTCTCAACTATGATTACCCATGACTCCTTTACACTCTCATCCTCATGCATAATCTGCTCATGGAATACCCATAGGCTTGCCTTAACATCATCCCTACCCATCTTTTCTCTGCTATTATCCATATGCATATAATAACCTTCTAACTATTAATCCCTTACTTGTGGGTGCTGATTAAACACTAAGCATAATGTGAATGCTATAAAAAGAGTTTTATATTATGATGGGAAGATCTGCATAGATGAGCGGTAGGCGTATAGTGCTGACTGCAGATAGAAGCTTAACAACAAATTACAGGGGCAACTTCCTGTACGGCTTCATAGCCTGTGGACCATACGAACTTGTGCCAGAGTGGGTATTCGATAAGGTCTTCTGTCCAAGTGTTGAGACCGATCCAGTCACTGGAGAAGCAAAGGTTGCTCAGTGTGGGCTTAGAAGGATAGAATCAGCACTACTCAAGGAGTATAGAAGGGATGAGGTCTTCATAGCCCATCCAGATATGCTTGATAGAGCGATAGGAGAGGATACAAAGGTTGTAGGCATAAATGTCATGGACCCTCTAGGCATGGCACCAGTAACAACTACCATGAGTCCAGAGAAATTATCGTATATAGCAATGAAGTTCAAGCGTATGTGTGCAAAGATCATCCAGTTGAAGAAGAGGTACAACTTCAAGGTTCTGGTAGGGGGTAATGGCTCATGGGAGTTGGCAAAACTTGATAGGATGAGGATACACGGCATAGACTCTGTAGTGATAGGGGAGGCAGATGAGATAGCAGTAGATCTATTCAGGGATGCAGAGCAGGGCAATGTGAAGCCATTAGTACATGCAATGGTCAGGAATATAGATAACATACCAGAGATACAAGGTCCAACGGTCAACTCTCTAATAGAAGCGATGAGGGGATGTGGGAGGGGCTGTGACTTTTGTGATGTTAATAAGCGCTCCAAGAAGGACTTTCCTCTGGAGAGGTTGCAGAGAGAAGCAAGGATAAACCTTGACTATGGCTTTGATAGCATCTGGCTCCAATCTGATGAGATACTCCTCTACGGCTGTGATAACAAGGACTTCATACCAAACAAGGATGCAATAACATACCTATGGCGAGGCTTGAAGTCCCTAGGCGCAAGGTTCGTAGGCACAACACACATGACGCTCTCTGGCGTTGTTGCAAAGCCAGATCTCATAGAGGAGTTGAGTAGGATAAATGAGATGAGCAATGAGAGATGGCTTGCTACAAATCTAGGTTTAGAGACCGGTTCTCCAAGGCTTGCAAGAAGGCATCTGGGTATGAAGACGAAGCCATTCTCGCCAGAGGAGTGGCCATGGGTTGTGAAGGAAGGATGTAGGATACTAAACAAGAACAACTGGTTCCCTGCATTAACACTCATAGTAGGCTGGCCAGATGAGAGTCCGGATGATACAAGGGATACCCTTGACCTTATAGAGAGCCTTGTAGCGATGAGGATGAGGGGCTTGATAGCACCATTACTATACCAAGACTTCAGTGAGCGCAACTCTATGCACTTCAGGAACCTGAATGAGATTCAGTTCACTGTCTTCTGGCGTTGTTGGGAGCATAACCTTCAGGTTATAAACGATATAATACCAATAATAGTCAGGAACAAGACCTATGGACCATTGATGAAGGTCTTCATGACCATGCTTATAAAGGCTGGTACATGGGCAATAATGAGGTATCTTAGGGGATTGTGTAAAGAACTCTTTGGTAGAACACCAGATGATATAGTTGATAGGTATAGGAGGCCAATAACTGTAACAGCAGTTGATTGATTGATTGATAGTAGCATAGCCTCTATCTATGTATTCCTTATAATAATTTGTTGATAATTTGTATTACATGGGTAATCCTTCATTCTCTTACGTTATTAAATATAGAGAATAAATAAATAAATAAAGAGATTTTTAATTAATTATGCTATCTGCGGGAATACCCTTATCATCTGCCTTCTACTGACTACTATGAAGGTACCTATACCAGCAGCAAGTATGAGAGCTGCTATTACACCAAACTCTGGTACAACAGCTATATTCTCTGGGGCAATAACTATCTCTAAACTCGAGATGCCAGCGGGAACATCTATCTCTAGTGTAGCCTCATCAGCAGTATGGTTGGTTACGTTGGCTTGAATCTCTTCATCTGCTTCCTCACTGAATGCTATGAACTCAACATTCGTGAACTGAGCCCTGAACTCCTCCCTTATCACAGTAGATGGTATAGTTATTCTCAACTTGCTATCGGTATTGATGTTAGAGAGTTGTAGCACTATGCTGTTGAAGTCTTGATCTAGAGTTGCTGATTGTACATCCCCAACTGTTATTGTACCTCTCAACGTTATGTTCTCCTCTATCCCACTTATCTTTACACTGAACTCTTTTGCTGTTGGTTGTGCCTGTGCAGTGAATGCAAACTCTGCACTACTTTGAATATCGCCGTATGTTACAACAACCTTGTATGTACCAGAGTTGCTCATGAATGGTCCTCCAAGCCTGAACTCTGCATTGAAACTACCATCGCTTGCTGGTGTAACCTGTGTCAATGCTGCCTGATTATTCTTCTCATTCATGATCTGGACGATTACATCCAGCCCAGTTATGATCCTAGGTACCTTTCCACTAACCTTTAGAGTATCTCCAGTAGTGTATGACTGCTTATCTAGCGTTATGGTTATCTGTTGCTGTTGTGCATACACTGCAAATGGCGCTGCTAGTAGCATCATGGATGCTACAAGTGTTCCTATTAGTGCAGATCTATATCTGGCCATTGAGACCCTATATACGTAATAGTATATATCTTTTATGTACAAAACGTTCAACCAAATTCATTTATTTATTTTACTAATCATTGTGCATCCTTTATTTTATATTGGCTTATCCTCAACCCCTGCTTATTTATTACTAATTTTTAGAAGGTTGATATATCATACAGGGGAAAGGTGTAAATTTGGGTTCAGGAGTAGTCTTTGCGAGGGTAGATTCTTAGGTAGGTGGTAGAATGCATGAGCAATAGGATGATAAGGCATGAGTACGTGCCTGAACATATACTTCTCAGCAAGGAGGAGGCTGAAGAGGTACTTAAGAGGTACCATGTAAAGCCTAACCAACTACCATTCATACTTGCAAGTGATCCAGCGATAAGGAGCCTTAATGCGAAGCCTGGGGATATAGTTAAGATAATAAGGAGGAGCCCAACAGCAGGGGTAAGTATATACTACCGATATGTAGTAGAGGGGTAAGCATATGAGCACGTCAGCAACTACAATCAAGCATCAAGGCTTCTGGCCAATAATATACGATATCCTTACTAGGGAGGGTGTTGCTAAACAGCATCTCAACTCCTATAACGAGTTCATAGAGCGGGGGATACAGAGCATAATAGATGAGGTTGGGGAGATAGAGGTAGAGAACCCAGAGTATCCATACAAGGTGAAACTTGGTAGGGTTAAGTTGCAGTATCCAAGGGTTACTGAGATAGATGGCTCTATAACATATGTAACCCCTATGGAGGCAAGGCTTAGGAACCTAACCTACTCTGCACCAATAATAGTTGAGTGCAGTATAGTGGAGGATGGTAGGATAGTTGAGACTAGAGGCGTACATATAGGAGATCTACCAGTCATGGTCAAATCCAACCTATGCGTGCTTCACAACATGTCTGAGAGCAAGCTCATAGAGGTTAATGAAGATCCTAGAGATCCAGGAGGCTACTTTATAATAAATGGATCAGAG
>BEHG01000076.1 GCA_002898655.1 archaeon HR04 | reverse complement strand
TCCATCTCCTTCAGTATTGTAGCACCATCATTTGTTATTGTAACATCACCTAGCGTATCAACAAGCATCTTATCCATTCCTCTAGGACCTAAACTGCTCTTCACTATCTCTGCTACCAACTTTGCTGCTGTTATGTTGTTCCTCTGTGCCTCCCTGCCTCTAGTCTCCTTTGCACCCTCCTTCAGTATCAGGACTGGTACAGTACCCCCTGCTGTTGTTACTGGTATAGCCAATCAGATCACCCAGCCATATCTCACCCATACTCCAATTTATAACTTTTGTAGTGTACTTTAAATAAGAGTGTAGAGGAGGAGAGTATATGAAGGTTCCAAAGGAGATAAACACATACTGCCCTAGGTGCAAGAAGCATACCATACATACAATCTCACTATACAAGAAGGGTAAGGAGAGGGGTACTGCATGGGGTGTTAGGAGGCATGAGGAGGAGAAGAAGGGCTATGGAGGTCAGAAGTATCCAGAGCAGAAGAGGACAGCAAAGACAACCAAGAAGCAGCTCCTCAAGTTCAAGTGCAAGGACTGTGGGTATACACTGCAGAGATATGGCATAAGGCTCAGGAAGGTTGAGATAGCTGCATGAGTTAGGTGGTTATAGCATGGTTAAGAAGGAGCATATACTCATACCAAAGCCTAGGAGCGCCTTCATACTTGTGAGGTGTAGCAACTGTAATGCAGAAAGAGTGGTATACTCACACTCAAGCATGAGTATAAGGTGTAGGCAGTGCAACTCCCTACTAGTTAGGAATACTGGTGGGAAGGCAGTTATATATGGTGTAGAGGTTAATAGGTTTGCCTGATCGATCTATCCCTTACCAATGCGGTACTTGCTGAGTGATTCTGCAACCTTCAGATCCTCAAGCGTGTTAACGTTAACTGCAACCCTTGCATCATCAAGGATGATATACTCCTCATCTACAACTGCTGGTACCCTTTCAACTCCTCCTGTATTGATTATGCTGATGCCTGTATAGCATAATACTGAACCCTTGCTCTCTATACACCCATTGCAGGATAAGCCTAGGGAGGTTAGGAATGCCTTGCTTGTCATAACTGCTATCCATGCACTACTGTACACCCCACTACCTGCAATCCCAACTATATTCCTCACTATATGCTCATCTAAGAGTGGGAGGTCTGCTGGTGTTATGAAGAGGTTGTAATATCCATCATACTCATAGTCATAACCCCTAGAGGCTAGGATCAGTGAGTTAAGATCAATAACATAACCATCTGCAGGTGTATCAACCAACATTATCTTGCAGTTAGTGTAACCTTTGCTCCTGTCTAACCCAATACCATGATCAGATCCATTCACATACCTATCCATCAGATACCTCTTGGTTCTAATGGTGTTGTTGCTAACTGCGACTGTTATAACATTGAAGCATCTAGAGCGTAGCAGTGCATCTAGCACATATGAGATCATTGGTTTACCATTGATCTTGACCAATGGCTTTTCACCCATCGCAAGCCTAGAGCCCCTTCCCCCAGCCATCACAACTGCAATCATATCATACCACCTATTATAAGTAGGGATGTTAACCTAGACAACTCATTTGTTGCGCCAAAGAGATCTCCAGATACACCCCCAAAGCTCCTGTTTGCTATAGCAAGGAGTAGCATTGCTATAGCAGTAGATCCTATAATTGCATATACACCTATCTGCTCCAAGGTAGCATATGCTACACCTAGAGTGGTTATGGTTGCTATGATCAGCCTTGACCAGTTGATGCCCTTACACTCCTTGCCCTTCATAGCCCTTACGAATGGTGCACCCATACCCTCCCATGCAACCTTGCCCATGGATGCCTGTAACACCATTGAGTACTTTGCTATACACTCACTAACAACGATTGCTCTTAGCATGCTCAAACTATCGAGCATACTTAATGCTATGAAGAGCCCAAGGATGTAGATGATGAGGATCGATGCACCAGCAGCACCTATTGCTGGATCCCTTAACGCCCTTATCTTATCCTCTCTACTACCCTTTGCCATGATCCCATCTGCAAAGTCTGCCAAGGCATCTGTATGGTGCATGCCAGTGATCACTAGCATTAATGCTATAACTAGCAATGCAACGATCATCCCATTAGGTATGGCAAGTGAGAGTAGGAGTGCTACCATGCCTATCATTGCGCCTAGCAGTACCCCAACCATTGGGAAGAGGAACATATAGCCTGCAATATACTCTATATCATACGTTTTACGTTTAGGTATAGGTATTATGCTAAGGAATGATACTAGGGAAGATAGTACATCTATTATACCCATATGCTCATCATCTATGCTACACTCATACTGCTATAACAATGCATGTACTATAAGCAATGGGAGTACTACACTTGCTACGAATAGCATACTGCTTAACTTCATAACCTTCAATGCTAACCTACAGTGCTCAAGTGTTATAGCCTCTATTCCATCACCAAGCCTATAGTAGTCTATCTTCTCTAACCTTACCCTTAATGCTCCAGCAACTACAGACATTGGATAGCCAGAGTTTATGCTTGGTGTTTTATGCCTATCCCTAAGCATGATCCTTACTGCATTCCTCCAATCAAGCCCTAGCATCCATGCTGCTAGGATCATTGCTAGTGCTGTTAGCCTAGCAGGTATGTAGTTTGCTATGGTATCCAACTTTGCAGATGCATAGCCTATATACCTATGGTACTCATCCCTGTATCCAAGCATTGAGTCTAGTGTGTTTATTGCCCTATATGCTAGTGCCCCTGCTACTCCAAAGAGTGCATAGTAGAAGAGTGGTGCTGTTATACCATCTACAGTACTCTCCCCTATACTCTCTATAGTTGCTGAGAGTATATGCTCCTCATCTAGTCTTGATGTATCTCTACCAACTATCATTGATACACTGCATCTTGCTCCTGCTATATCGTTACGCATAAGAGAGTCCATGACAGCATTAGCATGCTCCTCCATAGCCCTTATAGCAAATGTACTCTTCAGCAATAGTATGGATGCTATGATCATCATCACCATCACTGCTATACCATTAACCTCTAGGATGGATAATGCGTTATATGCTAATAGGTATACAACTACAACCAATGCTACAGCAAATATGAGACCATTAACATACTCTCTTACCTTTGAACCATGCTTCAACCTTGACTTGAATAGCAAGATTACCTTGCCAATCCATACTGTAGGATGCAACCTTGTTGGATACTCTCCAACGCATAGATCTAGCGAGAGTGCACCAGCAAGTATGATAAGAGATGTGATGAGTTGCTGTTGCTGCTGTATCTGCTGTTCAATCAGCACCAATACTTGCTGCAGTAGTACCTGCAGTAACTCCATCCCTATCAATCATCTCTAATATCGAGTATCCTCATAACCTCATCCATCGCAATGCTGCTCTTAACAACATTGCTCAATCTATCTACCATAGCATCCAGATGATCGTATTGGAGTTTATGCGCTAGTGTAGAGGTGCTTCCATAACCCCTCCTACTAGATAACGAGTCCTCCTCAGGTAGTGCAAGATCATCTATGAATGGAACAACTCCAAGTATCCTCTTACCACTAATCCTCTCAAACCTTGATAGTGCCCCAGCAAGTATCGATGCATCGCCCCTGAACTTGTTTATTATGAACCCTCTAACAAGGTCCCTCTCCCTTCTCTTGAGAAGTGTAAGTGTACCTATCATGCTTGCAAAGCATCCCCCTCTATCTATATCTGCAACTATCAGCACTGGTGCATTTATAGCCTCTGCAAGCCTCATGTTTGCTATATCATACCTTGCTATATTTATCTCAGCAGGGCTCCCAGCGCCCTCTATGAGCACCACATCACTATAAGAGGCTAGATGTTGAAGGGATGATAGCACTATCCTTAAACCCTTACTTATGGCAAACCTGTAGTAGTCCCTTGCATGCATAACCTTGTACTCCCTACCTAAGATTACCACACTACTCTTATACTCGCCTTGAGGCTTAAGGAGTATTGGGTTCATATACACATCTGGCTCAACCCTTGCAGCCAATGCCTGTAGTGCTTGAGCATTAGCCATCTCCAGCCCATCCTTGGTTATATACACGTTAGAGGACATATTCTGCGCCTTGAATGGCATAACCCTATAGCCTTGATCTGCAAGTATCCTGCACAATGCTGTTACCATAATGCTCTTGCCAGCACTTGATGCTGTACCCTGTATCATTATGCACTTCATCTCATCTCACCATCTCCTTTAGCCATCGTTAACACCATTCATCATCTCTTCAATACAGCCTCCATAGCATCTATGAGTAGTTCATTATCATACCTAAGCCTAGATGCCACCCTGATATACCTTCCATCATCTAACCCAAAGAAGTTGCTACAATCCCTTACAAGTACCCCTTTAAGTATTAGCATATCCCTAAGGGCTGTTGAGTTCATCCCCTCAGGAGTCTTGATGAGGAAGAAGTTAACATCGGACCTTAATGGAGAATAGCCTATACTCTCAAGTCTATCATGTATGTAATCCCTCTCTCTTGCAAGTAATGCTCTACTCATCTCAACATACTCTATATCTTTCAATGCCTCTACCCCTGCCACCTCTGCCAAAGCATTTATACTCCATGGTACCTTTGCATCTGCAAGAATACCTGCAAGCTTGGAGTTTGTTACACAGTAACCTATCCTAAGCCCTGCAAGCCCAAATGCCTTGGTTAAAGATCTCAAGACTATAAGGTTATTGAACTCCTCAACGTACCTTGCAAGTGAGCAATCTATGCTTGAGAACTCCATGAAGCACTCATCAAGCACAACCATAACCCCTTCATTGTATGCCTCTTCAACCAGTCTCAGCAGCAACCCTCTCTCTACTGTTAAGCCTGTAGGGTTGTTTGGGTTGCATATGAAGAGTAGTTTTGCACCATGCATATGCTCATCCAGCATGTTGAGATGCTCATCCTTGAATGTAAACCCATCAAGCATAACATGCTCAACAAATGCAGAGTTCTTCAACGATGCACGCTCATACTCAGAAAATGTTGGCTGTATTATAAGCACTCTATCACCTTCAGCGATGAGCACATCTGCTATAAGGTATATCAACTCACTACTCCCATTGCCAGCAACTACGCATCCATAATCAACACCAATGTACTCTGCTGCTGCCATCCTGAACCTCCTAGCGCTATTATCTGGATACTCTGCTATACCATCTATACACTTAATTATAGCCTCCTTTACCCTTGGTGATGGACCTAGTGGGTTGACGCTTGTACTGAAGTCTATTAGAGTCTGGGTTCTGGGTGATTGGAGGATGTAGTGCCTACCTCCATGGACTATGCTCTTCATTGCAAGTACTCCTGGTTTGATATTGGGCAAACCATCCAACAACAACAACTAATAACTATTATTATTATTTATGTTTGCTCTATTCTGATAAGTAGGACAAGGCAAATATAAATAGCACTTCTACAGAGAGATGCCATGCTCAAGGTAGCGATAATAGGTGCAACTGGGGTTGTAGGACAGGAGTTCATAGTTGCATTAGATAAGCATCCATGGTTCAAGGTTGAGGCTATAGCAGCATCAGAGCGTTCTGCAGGGAAGAGGTACCTAGATGCATTGAGGGATAGTAGCACTGGGGTAATGAAGTGGCATCAACGCATACCTATACCAGATTATGCTAGAGATATGGTGGTTAAGAGCGTTAATGAGATAGATGCGAAGGATTACGATCTTGTATTCACTGCTGTTGAGAGTGATGATGCTAGGATAATAGAGCCAAAGTTTGCTGAGCATACTCCAGTGATAAGTACTGCAGCAGCATTCAGGTATGAGCAAGATGTACCAATACTCATACCAGGGGTTAACGATGAACATGCTGAACTACTAGATGTGCAGAGGAAGAGGAGGGGTTGGAGGGGCTTCATCGCACCACTACCAAACTGCACAACCACAGGTTTAGCAATAACACTCAAGCCTATAATGGATGAATTTGGGATAGAGAGGGTTATAATGACATCTCTCCAGGCAGTCTCAGGAGCAGGTAGGAGTCCAGGGGTTGCTGCCCTCGACATATTCGATAACATAATACCATTCATACCAAAGGAGGAGGAGAAGGTGCAG
>BEHG01000075.1 GCA_002898655.1 archaeon HR04 | reverse complement strand
GTTAAGAAGTATCTTATTGAACTAGGGTTCAACGAGTCCTCTATAGAAGTTAGATAACATGCAAGAGGATAGAAGGAGCAATAGCAGGCATAACAAGAGTGATAGAGTTGGCATATCCATAGCATGGAGGGTACTGCTATTAATCCATGCTGCCTTAACTCTGCTTATATCAGCCATGATGCTTGCATCCTATCCATTAGGTGCATATCTTGTATTCCATACAAGCATGGGCTCAGGGTATAGGGAACCTCTGGATGGGTTCTACATGCTAGTACCATTACCAATTCAGGTTCAGGCTAACATAAGCATTGGGGATCTATTTATACTGCTCTGGTGCACATATCTACTGCTCTTCACACTACTCCTACTCTCACCAAAGAATATGCTTAGTGCTATACTAAGGTTGGTAAGAGATGATGGTTATAGCAGTAGTAGTAACAGTAACAGCATCAATAATAGTAGTAGCAACTATCTAATAGCAACTATAGCATGGTTCTCCATACTAGTTGCATCATCCATAGCAATAGATCTACTGCAGAATATGCTTGGTATAGAGATGGGCTCTATTGAGTATGAGGATAGGCTTAAGCACTTCGTTGATGCAACAACTGCACCACTAAGGGAGGAGTTAGGCTTCAGGATGATACTCATAGGAGTGCCAGCATACCTCTTCCTAGCAAGGCAAGGCTCAACCCTTCTAAACGTACTATGGAGACCATATGAGCATCTTAGTAGGCATGGTAAGAGCATCCATCTACTCATAGTTGCAAGTGCTCTGCTATTTGGGTTAGCACATGTACTCTTCAGTACTGGCTGGAGTTACGGCAAGGTTACACAGGCTACACTTGGAGGCATCATACTTGGATGGTTATACTACAGGTATGGATTGCATGCTGCAGTTATAGCACACTGGGCAGCAAACTACCTTCCTCTAACCTACCTATTTGTTGGGGATGCATTTGGCTCAGATGCCATGCTCAACATGCTTGAGTTGGTACTTGTATCCAATGGTATAGTTGCTATCTCTCTTAGGTTGAGAGCCTACTTTAAGAGTCAATAAATAAGTATGGGTGCTAGCAAATCATTCTAGAGCAGGTTGTCTAAGATGGTTGATCTGCTAGGTAATGTACGTATAGGAGAAGGGAAGGGGTTGATCAAGCATGGCAGTGATAGGCAAGGATGAACTAACAAGGCTGATAGAGCGATACAAATGCATACACCCATTCAACCCAATGCTGCTTGATGGTGATGGTTACATACTTACAGTTAGGGATGATGTTACACTAAACTACCTAGAGCATAAGAATGTCATCTCTTACGAGGTTGTATTCACACCTCCAAACTACGTAGCACACCTTACAGCAAAGAGCAGATATGGTAGGCTTGGCTTATCATTCCTTAACGCTGCAAAGGTCCATAGTGGATTTGTAGGAAGGATAGTGCTTGAGGTGGTTAACCTCAACAACGAGAGGAAGCCAATAACTATAAGGCAGGGAGAGCCATTCATGCATATAGAGTTCATAGAGCGTATAGGCAAGCCTAGTCCATATGAGGGAGAGTACCAATTCCAGTACATGAGTGATGATGAGGTTAGCATCTACCTATCAGTGCTCAAGGAGTTCGGCTCTGCATTCAACCTTGAGAGGCTTGAGAGGATAGCAGCAAGGAGGGTAATGCATGCAGATGAGTGAGTTAGTGAGTAGTAGTGATAGGCAATAGGTGTATTTAACCACATTACATGAATAATGTATTTAAGGGGCAACCATCCTCTATAGTATAGATGGACAAAGGTATGGATACCAACTACAAAAAATCTGCTTATAACTCAAACAATATCATAAAAATTGCTACAATATTACAAAAATCCCTTAATAATGGGAGGTGTAGTAGGACAGAGATGAGGGAAGTTAGTAGGTATGTAATGCAGTACATAAGGGCTAACCTAGAAGATTGCATAAAGGGGTTGGATGAGATAATACGCAATAGCAAAGATGATAGGCTGGAGGGTGTGCAGAGTACTCTGCAACGTATACTAGATGATGTTAAGGGTATAGCAAGGGCATATGAACATGTGATAGCAGAGAATGGGAGTGTAGATAAGGCTGTCCTTGCAGCCCTCATAAATATAGATAATGA
The DNA here is from genome assembly GCA_002898655.1 of archaeon HR04. Classification (GTDB taxonomy): domain Archaea; phylum Thermoproteota; class Nitrososphaeria; order Nitrososphaerales; family Nitrosocaldaceae; genus Nitrosocaldus. Next base: position 4,164 of record BEHG01000075.1, on the reverse strand, counting down.
GATGACCTCCAACCTAAAGTTGCTCAACAACCACATCGTTAGCATAAAGGATACAGGCATAAATGAGAGCGAGATTAAAGAACTATCATTCCTAGTAGGAGAGATAGAATTAAATATAAAAGAAAGGGGTGAACTAATTAAAAAATTAGAGCTTAAGGGCCAACTTTAGACCCTTGTACCTATTCCTTATCGTTACTTCTGTAACCCCTGCTGCTTCAGCAACATCCTTCTGCGTCTTATTCTCCCCATGCATAACACATGCCACATAGAGTGCTGCTGCTGCTAAACCCATTGGGTCTTTGCCTGCAGATATCTTTGCTTCTTCAGCCCTCTTCAGTATCTCTATAGCAGTTCTCTTTGTCTTCTCAGATAACCCTGCCTTGCTTGCTATCCTGCTAACACACTTGATAGGATCGACTACTGGCATCTGCAGATCCAACTCCCTTATAAGCAACCTATAGCATCTTGCTATATCCTTCTTCTTTATGTTGCTTGCATTTGCTATATCCTTCAAGGTTCTAGGGGTCTCAGTATCTCTACATGCAGCATAGAGTGCTGCTGCTACAAGTGCTGATATACTCCTGCCTCTAACTAACCCTTTCTCTAATGCCTTCCTGTATATGTATGCAGCCTTCTCTACTACGCTCTCCCCAACAGCCAGTTTATCCTTAAGCCTATCTAGTTCTGAGAATGCCTGCCTGAAGTTCCTATCCAATGGCTCATGCACTTGGCTCCTACTATCCCATGTCCTTAACCTCTCTATCGTGCTCCTTATTGCAGTTGATAATGGCTTGCCAGATGCATCCTTGTCTATTGGGCCTATAACAGTTGCTAAGCCCATATCATGCATTGCTAGGCTAGTTGGTATTCCTGTTCTACTCCTATCCTCATGCTCCTCCTTGCTGAATGCCCTCCACTCAGGGCCTAACTCCTCTATACGCTCAGATACAACGTACCCACAGTTCCCACAGAACATCTCACCTGTTGCATTGTCTGTAACCAATGGTCCCTTTCCACACCTTGGGCACTTATCTGATAACAGTGTTCTATCTACCACCATCTTGCTCACCATAAATCTTATATTCAAGATAACTATACGGATTAGTTCTATTTAAATCTTACTATAAACTTTTATCCTACCTCCCTCCTTGAATAGCTTGCTCATAAGGTTTACTAACATGATAATTAACAGTTATGTTAAACAAAATAGTGTACTATTACAAGCAATGAATATTAAGATATCAAGCATAGGCTAGTATATGAGCGCTACATATGAGTTGAGGAGGGACCATGAGGTTATAATGCAGGTTCTTAATGCTATGGATATGTTGAGGATGCTGCTCAGAGAGGGCAAGGATGTGCCGTTGGAGGTTATCGATGATACAATAGACTTTGCTAAGAACTTCACAGATAGATGCCATCATGGCAAGGAGGAAGATGTACTCTTCCCAGCACTCAACGCTGCAGGGATGCCAAAGGATGATGGGCCTATAGCAGTGATGCTTAGAGAGCATAGGCAAGGTAGGGAGATATTGGCAAGGATAGAGGATGCACTCGCAAGATATAAGCAAGGCTCATCGTCTCTTGATGGGGTTATAGCAGGTATAGAGGAGTATATAATGCTCATGCAGCACCACATCTTCAAGGAGAATAACATACTCTTCAACGTAGCAGATATGTTACTTTCAAGTAAGAGCAATGAGCTTAACAAAGGCTATGAGAGGGTTGAGCATGAGGTCATGCATGATAAGCATGGACATTATAAGAAGATGGTAGAGAGCATAGTTAAGAGGATCGATACGATGAAGTGAGGATATGCTTTACATAACCTCGTAGTAAGACCTATGGCAGATTCATTCTGTAACTTATATTGCTGGTATTATGGAAAAGAGAAGATGTTTATATCAGATCACAAAATAATTTTACCATAAAGTTTTTATATAATGAATTAAGAGTATGGATATGGGTGGATACCTTTGGAGTAACTGATACTATAAATGTGAAAAGAGTGAGTACCGCCCTTCCTCCATTCGATATCTTCAGATTCATACATGGCTCATATGATCATGTATTCCTGCTAGAGTCACTCACTGGACCTAGGGAGATGGCAGAGGTCTCCATAATAGGTTTTGAGCCATATGCAAAGGTATACTCTGATATGGCTAGACTCTACATAGACCATCTTAACGGTAGTAAGGAGTCTTACAAGCTTGAGGAGGTAGATACACTAGCATACTTGAGGAGTATCCTACCAAGGGTTAAGGATAGAAGGTTCAGGTATGCTGGAGGTGCTGTAGGCTATGTATGCTATGATGCGATAAGGTACTGGGAGAGGCTAGAATCTAGAATGCTTCACGGCTATCCATACATGGAGTTCTGCATATACAAGGATGGCATTGTATTTGATCATATAGACAGGAGCGTTTACTACTTCTGCATAGGTGATGCAAGGGAGCATACGGATCTGCTAAGGTATCTTGATGTTGGAGGAGGAGGCTCTTCCTCTACTACTACTGCTGCTGTTGATTCTAATGAGTATGATGATGGGCAGGGGTTTAGTAGCAGCAAGCCTATAAGGAACATGAGTAAAGAGAGGTTCATCAGCATGGTTGAGAGGGCAAAGGAGTACATCTACTCTGGCGACATATATCAAGTTGTGCTCTCAAAGAGGTTTGAGTTCAAGGTTAAAGGTCATCCCATACCATTCTACTCCATGCTTAGGAGCATAAACCCTTCACCGTACATGTACTACCTTAAGGTTGGGGAGAGGTGCATAGTAGGCTCAAGCCCAGAGATGCTCGTTAGGGTTACCGGCAATCTTGTAGAGACATTCCCAATAGCAGGTACAAGGAGGATAGTTGAAGGGGATGAGCAAGAGAATACAAGGCTTAGGGATGAGATGCTTAGGGATGAGAAGGAGTTGGCTGAACATACGATGCTTGTTGATCTAGCAAGGAACGATCTTGGCAGGGTATGTAGATGGGGTACTGTGAAGGTTGATGAGTTGATGGCTGTGAAGAGGTTCAGCCATGTTCAGCATATGGTAAGTCATGTTACAGGTATGCTAAGGGATGATTGCGATGCCTATGAGGCATTCAGGGCAGTATTCCCTGCTGGCACTGTATCTGGTGCACCAAAGGTTAGAGCAATGGAGATAATAGATGAGCTTGAGCCTGTAGCAAGGGGACCTTATGCTGGAGCAGTGGGCTACTTCTCATCTAATGGTAACTGTGACTTTGCTATAGCAATAAGATCTATGTTCATAAGCAATGGGCATGCGTATCTTCAGTCTGGAGCAGGGATAGTTGCTGACTCTAGGGCAGAGAATGAGTGGGCTGAGACTGAGCACAAGGCAGATGCACTGCTAGAAGCATTAAGGAGGGCTAATGCAGGATGAGGGTAATCATAATAGATAACTACGACTCATTCACATACAACCTTGCACAGCAGATAGGGAGTATGGCTAACCTTATGAATATTGGGATAGAGCCTCTAGTCTTCAGGAATGATAAGATAACCCTTGGAGAGATACTCATGCTTGATCCAGATGCAATAGTCATATCCCCTGGTCCAGGTCATCCAGCAAACAGGAGGGACTTTGGTGTATCTGCAGATGTTATACTCAACATGTATGATAAGATGCCTATACTTGGTGTATGCCTGGGGCATCAAGGTATAGTGCATCTATTTGGAGGGAAGGTTGTTAGGGCAAAGACACCTAGGCATGGCAAGACAAGCATGATAAGCCATAATGCAAAGGACCTCTTCCAAAGTATCGATAACCCGTTCAAAGCAACTAGATACCATTCACTTGTAGCAGATCCAAGCACTATACCCCCATCCCTTGAGGTTACAGCGTATGCCTTGGATGATGGTGAGGTTATGGGTGTAAGGCACAAGGAGCATATGCTGTTTGGTGTACAGTTCCATCCAGAGTCTATACTTACAAAGAGCGGTGATATTATAATGATCAACTTCATATCGATGGTGAAGAGATAGATAGTAGTAGGTGAATGGATTTGTATGTAGGAGGATGGGGTAAGATGATGACTATGATGAGAAAGAGGATGAAGATGCAAGGCATCCAGTAGTCCATCTCCTTCCAGAGCAGAGGGATGTTGTTAACCTTGGGGGTACTATGAGGCTAGGACTGCATGAGATAGA
>BEHG01000074.1 GCA_002898655.1 archaeon HR04 | reverse complement strand
CTTGCTGCTTGATGGATCAACAAACCATATCCTCCCAGTGGAGTCTCTGCTTAATATGCTTACAAGATTGATACCATCTATCCTGTACTCCTTGAACTCATTGCTATCCATGTTGAATAGCCATACCCTTGGCTTCCCAACATCACTTATCCAGAGCATCCTACCATCAACTATAAGATGATAGGGCTTTGCATCACTTACTGGCATTGTATACTCAACCATCTCAAGCATAAGATCATCAAGCCTAGGCTTGAGGTTGAACTCCAATGGCACTGCTATATTCAATGCCCCCTCTCTACTAGCAAGAACCTCTACAGTCCAGGAGCCATAGGTAGAGAATGTTATGCTCCCAGTGTACCTTCCACCTCCTATAGATGTTGCTTGGTACTCAACCGGAGCAATCCCTTCTCTAGGCATTGATGTCTTGATCTTAACTGTTGATACATCAGCAAGTATGCTACCATCTGGTGCTGTAAGCGTTAGAATGAACCTATTCTCTCCAAGCATAGCAGGTTCTATGTTAAGAACTATCCTAACCTGATCATCTAACCAATAACCAGTGAGCCTATCAACTTTACCTCCTACTACACCATCTATACCATTGCCTATAGGTTGGGTAGCAAGCACTTTTATACTCTCTCCCTCTGGGGGTACTGTATTGATTATCATACTTATTACTAGCATGAGTACTAATCCTATAATTGACTCTACCTTAACACTCCTTGCAAATACCCTGTTAAGAGAACCTGTGATACCTGCTGTGCCTTTACTCTTCCCTGCTGTAGCAATGAGCATGTTCCTCATACCCTTCCTGTGGATGAGTTGGTTGTATGCACCAAATCCTGTCATAACACCAATTATACCAAGTTTTATGAGCAGTAGCATGCCATACGTGCTGTTCAGCAGTAGAGCAGTGTTACTCTCTATGGCAAAGAGCATCATTGTACCAGTTATAGATGCTATTGCAAGGCATAACACAATCATGCTTGAGAACCTTGGTATAGTGATTAGGAGTAGAGAATCTTCCCTTGATGATGGTAATAGTGTGTAAGCCATGTAGAGCAAACCTCCAACCCATACCGATGCTACTATGTTGTGGACAAAGTCTGCTAAGGTTGGTAAGAATGGTTCTGCTAGACCTGCAGAGTGGCTGAGCAGGCTATTGCTTGCTATAAGCACTGCCCCTACTGCTATAGATGCATAAGCAGTATACCTGTTCCTAGTAGCCAATGCTGCAAGGAGTATCAGAGCAAGACCAAGCCTAACAAGTACTATCGTGCCATATCTGTTGGTTAGTGCATCAACTATGCTAGACTCAAGCCTTACAGTACTTACGCTTATCATTGCTATGCCTGATGCTATAACTGCAACTGCTGCAACTATGAGGAGCATCCTAAACCTTGAGTCATGGATGCTTTCTACTATGTAGCCTAACTGCCTTCTAGCAATAATCAGCATTGCTATGCCAGAGCCCAACATGATACTCTGCCCAACCATCCCTGGGAACCTTGCAAGTGACTCTGGCAAGAGTACTATCTCCTTACTGCTTAGTGTAGGGATATCTTCAACCTTCAACTCAACATTACCAACAGCAAATATGGTTGTGTAATCTACCACATGCCCATCAACCTTAGAGAGTACTCTGGTCTTTACCGTATAGATATCATCTTGTAATGGCTTTAATGTTACCTTGAGTCTTAACTCATCACCATCATCATATGTTAGATCGTTGTTATCAACTCTATTGCCAGATGAGTCTAGAACCTCTACCCTACTGAAGCCTATCTCAACCGCTTCGCTGAACCTCATCCTTATCTCTGTTGGTGCACTATCAAGCCTAGCAAGGTTTGCTGGTTGGGATTCAAGAAGTACAGGATGAGCATATGCATAGCGATCACCCATAACCAACATTATTGATATCGTTAGTGTTGTTACTGTTATAATCACTACTGCTAGGGTTGGTAACCTCATTCTAACATTCTATTACTTCTCTTAATTCAATTTATGCATTGTGGTACACTGATCTAAGAAGAGGTAACAAGCAAGAAGAAACCTTTAAATCCTTATTCTAGATAAGAAGCATAATGGCTACTATAAGCAAGGAGGTTATAATAAACGCTCCAGTGAAGGAGGTATTCACATACTTTGCTAGACCAGAGCACATGTCTGAGCAGTTCCCAAAGGAGATAGGCATGAATGTGATCCCAATAGAGGTCAAGGAAGGGTTTGGCGTTGGCACAGTATTCAGGGTTACAGGTAACTTTGGAGGCAAGGTTCTTGAGTGGGATTGTGAGACGCTAGAGTATATACCAGAGAGGAAGATAGTTGCTAAGCAGATAGATGGACCATTCAAGAAATGGATGATAATAGTTGAGTTTGAGGATGTTGGCGAGGATAGGACTAGAACAAGGATGACTGTAGATTACGATCTACCATTGAGCTTCATAGGGAGCATAATGGATAAGGTGAAGATAGAGAAGGAGGCAGAGAGAGGGATAGAGAATGGACTTTATAGGGTCAAGGCTTTGCTAGAGGGCACTGGCTCTATACCAGTGTATATAACCCTTGATGCTTACAGGAAACTCCTAAGGGTTAAGGAGAGCATGAACTGCAGCGTCTCTGAGGCAATAGTAAGGCTGATAGAGAGTAAGCCAATAGCAAAGTAGCAGCCAAAGTACTCATTGCCTATTTTTGTTTCTCCCCTTCAAGATTTAAATATAGAGTTTAGACTCGATATGAGATGGGGTATGGGCCTGTAGCTCAGCCAGGCAGAATTGGGTGTGTTGAGTGCCTAAAGCGGCTGGCTCTTAACCAGTAGGCCGTGGGTTCGAATCCCACCAGGCCCGCCAATCATCTTTACTGTATCTTCCAAATACTGTTTTATAGCATAGATTCATCCATCAACCATCCATCACTCTATATACACATCATCCCTTCCTCTTACTCATCCTATTTTTATCTAGCAAGTGTATAAATTCCTTATATATATTTGTGAAATAAATGCCTTTTTCTGTGATCTCTATATGCTTATCTGAGATGGTTATCAACCCTTGCTTTGCTAGAATATCAAGATATCTGTTGAGCGTTCTATTGTCAACATTCAACCTCTTCTGTATCGATGACTTCTTCTGTGCTCCATCCTTTAAGAGCATGAGTATGAGACCGCTTATCTCAGTTGATGTTCTTCTATGCACTCTACTAATTAGATGATACTTGTATTTTGGCTTTATGCATATACCATATGCATAATCTACTAGCAGGTATATCATCTAACAATTAGATTATGCTCTTTACTGTAAATCGGTAGTTGAGGTCATCACTCTTACCAAAGTAGTACCCAAGTTTAACATGGGAGCAGTTGGGCTCAACGCATACCTTCTCACTCCATGCAATGTATACACCTCTACCCTTGCTCAACATGCTAACATCATCTACCATCAGACCCTCAACCACCTTGGTTGAAGAGAATGTGAGACCAGAGTCCCTACTCCCTATGTACACTATGCTATTGCTACTATGATTCTCACTCTCACTCTCACTCTTACTCTTACTCTCACTCTTACCCTTTGCTCCATAAACCTCTCCAACCACTAGCATGCTTACAGTATTACCCTCAACATCTAGCATCACACTCCTTATAGCATGGGCATCAATACCAATGGTTATAGCATCTCTCATATCCTTGCCATACATACTTGCAAACTGTACTCCACCACCTTCTACTATCCATACTATGCATGCTAATGGACCATCTGCCTTCACTATAGGAGATATACCTTTACCAATACTTACTGCTTCACTGAAACTCCTTCCCCCATCATTGCTGTATCTAGCGTATATGCTGAACTCATAAACCTCCTCCTTCTTCTTCCTACTACTACTATCATCATCACCACCATCACTACTATTACTACTATTGCTAGCATACTCTTTGCTCATCCATACAGTGTACAGACTGCTACCTTCAACATCCATAGACACAAAGCCAGAATCATGATCAAGGTTGCTAAGGATTACAGGATCAGAGAATGTATTACCATCATCATAACCTGCTCTGAACATAACAGCAAATACTCCTTGGGTGTTATCATGCCATGCCAAATATACATTTGAGCCCTCAGCAACAAGCACAGGAGCCTCTGACTCTCCATCGCTGTTACTTACATTCATAACATCTGAGAATGTTGAGCCACCATCCCTACTAACCCTTAGAAGTATCTCACTATTGCCATATGTTAGATCTACCCATGCAACATATACAGTTGGTCCACTAGCATCTATCGTTGGATACTCAGAGTCACCATCATTATTGCTAAGGTTGATGGTGGAGAATGTTAGAGCACCATCCTTGCTGTTACCCAAGAAGATATCATACTGCCCATCTACCTCCCCACTCCATAGCAGATTTACATAGGAGCCCTTTGCTACAATCCCCCTCACCCTTACACCATCAACCCCCTCAGTACTGCTTACCAGTATAGGCTCTCTAAAGGTTGAGCCTCCATCGTTACTTGCCTTCAGCATCACAGCATCCTTCACAGGGTCATACCATGCTATGTACACATCAGAACCCTCAACATCCATCACAACATCTGCATCTAGCATACTGTTTGCTAGCATAAGATCCTCACCCTCTATTATGGATCTTAATGGTATAACCCCAATGCCAATGTACTGCATCACAGCATATGCAAGTAGCGAGGATATGAGCATTAGTATAATGCCTTTATCCCTTATCATATCATCCCCATGTTAAGAGTGGAGAGAGCATCACTTTACCATCATCTGGTGCAGAGTCCATGAGGTAATCTGGCTGACCATGCACTTCTGTATCAACATTTACCATCACATCAACACTCCACCAGAGGAGTATTGGCTCACCTATAACCCTAGCATCCAGATCTATATCAACTCTATTACCCCTCATATCCTCTACCTTAAGCATTGGTATTAACCACTCATTACTACTTGCATTGAAGACAGCAATGTACCAACCTTTAACGCTCAAGCCCTGCTCCTCAGGGAAGTAAGGTATGACCAACTTGTACTCCCTCTTCTGTAGTGGTAGTGATGGTGTTATGTACTCTATGCTCCATATGTACACTACCTCATACCCATCCCTGTAATGCTCTATGCCATCTGCAAGCTCTATGCTGAATAGTAGCCCATCATCATCAACCCTCTTCACACTAGCATTGAGTATATCATGGTAGCCTCTTACCACTGGCACAGGTTTGTTTGGGAAGATGGGGAGTGCATATGCATCACCTTTAACATCCTTGATGCTTGATGCTGCTGGTATACTTGGTATGGTTAGTATTAGTATGAGCAAGCCTGATGCTATCAGTATTATGCTTACAGCAAAGAGTATATTACGCTTACGTAGCAGACTATTCATTCTATCATATACTTAGGTAAGGATTTGTTATAAAACTTCTCTATATACATGAATGCTAGAGTTGCTCCTTCCCTTGTATTGTATTAACAACTATCTCTTTAAGCCTATCTGGTATATCATACTTTGCTAGTGCCTTTGCAGGATTGCTTAACAACTCCTTCCTGAACTCTGGATTCTTTGCAGCCTCTAGGAATATGCTGTTTAGTATCTCTAACTCCTTGGCATCTATCTCCTCTATACCCATTGGGATGGTTGGGGATAACCAACATATAATGTTTGTTAGTATCTCCATATGCTGCATGTTGCAATTACCATCATTATCATTATTACCATCATTACCATCCCTTGTAGAGAGATTGGTTAAAGAGCATATATATTATAACATAAGCCAGATAACATTTAAATAGTTTTAGGGTTAAAGCGTGGACGTGGAGAATAGTTAGAGAGAGGAGGTTTTACATCTTGCAAATAGTTGAGTACATATCAAGGTTAATAGTAAGAAGGGCAGTCTGGCTGGTCCTATGCTCACTTGTTTTAGGCTTCTTCTCTAATATCTCACTTGCTTACCTCTTACCCATCATTCCTGTATTCCTTGTAGGAATGATGGGGTCTGCTGGGTTGATGATAACGATGAGGGATCTCTTCAGATCAGGGATAAGGATATCCAAGATCTCCATAATACTTGCATCACAGTTTATCCTCTCTCCATCTGTAGGCTTTGTACTAGCATTAATCTTCTTCAATCTCATATCAGACCTTCCTAATCTTGCACTTGGACAGGTACTCCATGGTGCCATGCCTAGTGAGCAGACAACCCCTGTATGGATAAGGCTTACAGGTGGTAATACAGCACTTGGCATAGCAACGCTCATGCTCTCCACAATAGCAAGTCCATTTGTATCACCTATGATGGTGTTGGTATTTGCTGGGAGATGGGTTAATCTTGATTATATATCGATGTTTGAATCACTACTCTTGAGCGTTATGCTCCCTGTGGTTGTAGGCTCG
>BEHG01000073.1 GCA_002898655.1 archaeon HR04 | reverse complement strand
GAAGTTCCCAGATGGCATAAATGCGTATGTAGATGTTAAAGAGGTAACCATACCAGCATACTCTGGCACAACACCTCAAGAGTTTAGTACATGGGAGAATGAAGCCAACAAGATTACATTCAACCTAACCATAGAGGCGAGCAAGGATGCTGAGTCAAGAACATATGCCATAAGAGTTGATGGATATGTGGTATGGGAGTATGAGGGTATCATCATCACACATGTAGAAGGTAATCCACTATACATAGTGGTCAAGTAAGCGATACTGTGCCTCTAGCGTACTAGAGGCTAGTGCCATCTTATGATAAAACCTTTTTATTTAATTGGTGTGGATGTTATGGTGTGAATTAGGATGAATACCTTTATACTCTACAAGGAGGGCAAGGTTATAAGACGGGTTGATATAATAGGGGATGGTGTAGATGAGGATGATCCCATAGTTAGGGCACTGCTAAGCGTGGTAAGAACCAAGGGTGATAGTATTGTATTCAAGAGTGTAAGTGCTAATGTAAGAGAAGGGGAGGATATGTAAGTATGTTATATAATAGCATCTGATATCACATTGAATGTATAACGAGGCGAATCTGTATGGATATAATAGAGTATTGGCATATCACAAAGCCAAGGATAGATGAGGGTATAGCAAGGCTCCTCCCACTATTCATAGAGCGTATGCCTTCAGAGTATGCTAGCGTATTGAAGGAGAGTATTGAAGGAGGAAAGAGGGCTAGAGGAACACTGACATGTCTTGTATGCCAAGCACTTGGAGGAAGGCTTGAGGATGCACTGCCTAGGGCAGTTGCTATAGAGTACATACATGCTGCTACCCTCATCCATGATGATTATGTTGATCTAGATACTGTAAGGAGGAGCAGACCAGCCATATGGACACTTGAGGGCTCAAGGAGGGCAGTGCTCTTTGGAGATCTTATCCTATCCTACATGATAAACATGATGAGTGATATGAGCAGGGATGATGCAAAGGCTGTTGCTGAGGCTATAGCAGCAGTTGCTAGAGGGGCATTTCAAGAACCATTGAACCCAATGCTACTTGTGGATGAGATAACCTCTGGAAGGTTCCCCTCTGGTCTCTACGATGTTATAATAAAGTTGAAGACTGGAGCGCTCTTTGGCGCTGCTTCAAAGTTAGGGGCAATAGCAGCAAACAGGCTAGATATGGGTGAGAGGGTATACAACTACGGCTCTAGGTGTGGAGAAGCATTCCAGATTGCAGATGATCTGAGGGAAGTGCTCAGGATAGTTGAGACTGGAAAGGCAAATGTGCATAAGATAATAACGTTAGTGCCAGCATGCCTCTACTACTACAGTGACTCTATAAAGGAGATACTGGATATGATTATGGGTAGGCATATAGATATAGCAAGTATAGTGCTTGAACGCTGGGTACCATTGATAGAGCATATGAGCAATGATATAGATGTTAGGCTTAACCTTGCCCTTAAAGAGATAGAGGATCTTGAGGATAATGAGTATGTACAGATATTAAGGCAGGCACCAAGGCACATGGTGAGGCTCATGCTTGAGCAGAAGACTGTAGAGACATGATGAGGTGTGTGTGATGAGGTTTGCAGTAATAGGTGCAGGGGTTGCAGGTAGTTTCTTGGCATCGCTGCTTAACAGCAAAGGTCATAGGGTAGAGGTATTTGAGATGTACAGCAAGGAGAAGCACTTCCCTGTATGTGCATGGGGCACAAGCAAGTATATGCTTGAGCACTTCTGCAGTATGGTTGGGCTCAACTTCAAGGATTACATACTTCATGTAGGCAATAGGCTTGATATATACCTGCAGAATGGTAAGCATGATCATCTAAGGCTTATTGGGCTCATAACATACGATAAGAGGAGATGGGAGCAGGATATGCTCAATGGCATAAACGTGAACTATGGTGTAAGATGTGTAAGGGATACATTCCCAGTGCACAAGTACGATTACGTTCTAGACTGTACAGGATTCCATAGATCTATGCTACCAAAGCCTAAAGAGGATCTAACAATCCCTGTATGGGAGTACATGGTTGATAACTTGAAGAAGGAGAGGGACTTTTATGTTATAGGCTATAGGAACGCAATGGGTTACTTCTGGCACTTCCCACTAGGCAATGGGAGAGCATTTGTAGGCTCTGGTGACTTTAAGAAGGTGTACTATGGTGTAAATGAGTTCTTCCAAGAAGAGCCTGAGGCAAGGATACTAATGAGGATAGGTAGACCTGTAAGACTTGCACCTCCAACAAGGATGGACCCTGTAGCATATGGCAATGTTGTAGGTGTTGGGGAGTCTATAGGTACTGTATTCCCTATCCTTGGCGAAGGGATAACACCATCACTCCAGTCAGCAGAGATACTCTACACATTAATGGTTGAAGGAGAGTACAGTCCAGAGGCGTATAGAGCAATGCTACATGAGAAGTTTGGCTACTACGATGATGTGTACAAGGTTCTACGCCTCAAGATGGAGGGGAAGTTCAGTATGCTCAAGCACTCAAGGCTGCTCTACAACATATACAAGCATATGAAGAGGGAGGAGCAGAGGTATGGTTTTGAGGTTAGCATGGACAAGTTTGTTAACCTTATCAACTCTATATGAATTAATATCCTTCTGTGAGTAATCTACCTATAGATATGTTCATAGTGGTTGCAGAGAAGTCAAGTGTTGCAATGGCTATAAGGAATGCACTGCCAAGTATAAAGGCAAGGGTTGAATGGGTGAGAGGGCATATAATGGATATAGATCTTCCTACAACTCTAAGACTATGGCGTCTAGAGACTGTAGAGGATATTATGGATGTTAGGAAGTTCAGATATATAGTAAGGGATAGAGAGAGTTACTCTAAACTAAGCAGTATCTTCAGCAATTGCAAGGATGATGATATGCTTGTTATTGCTACAGATAATGATCATGAGGGCGAGTTAATAGGCTATGAGATATTGATGCTGTACAGGAATGTAAGGAGGGATGGAAGGTACTATAGGATGAGGTTCAACTCAACAGATAGAAGGGAGATTCTGGATGCATGGAATAGGCTAGAGGATAGCCTTAACTGGAGGTGGGTTAGCAAGGCTATGTTCAGGCATAAGTTTGATCTACTCACTGGAGCAGCATATACAAGATTACTTACATTAAGTAGTAGGATGGGTATGGATACCAATGATAAGGAGAAAGGTTATGCAAATACCAGTATTAGCAAGAGTATAAAGCATGGAACCAATAGGCATGGTGGCTATGATGGTAAGGGTAAGGGTTTGATAAGTTGGGGCTCATGCCAAACACCAACCCTTAACTTCATAGTTGAGAGGGAGAGGGAGATAGAGAACTTCAAGCCAGTAAACTACTGGTACATAGAGGTGTTAATAGAGCATGATGGTGTTAGGTTCAAGGCTAAGAGCAAGGATATTTATGAGGGGGAGGAGTATGCTATGCAGGTTTACGAATCGTGTAGAGGCTCTAGCAAGGCAAGTGTAGTTGAGTACAAGGAGAGTGCAATGATCATCCATAGACCATTACCATTGAGAACAGATGATGCGTTAAGGGACCTTGTAAGGATCACTGGGAAGAGCGCTGCATACATCCTTGATGTCATGGAGGATCTATACTCGAAGGGCTACATCTCATACCCTAGAACAGATACCAATAGGTATCCAAAGGGCTTCGATTTTGCCAAGCCTCTTAGTGCAGCGCTGAAGGGGCTTAGTGTAGATGTTGATGCTCATATACCAAAGGCAAGGAATGGGATGCTTGACGATGGTGCACACCCTCCTATATACCCAGTAAGCCCATACCATGGCTCTAGCATAGAGAGGGTTGTCTGGGAGTATATAGCAAGGAGGTTCCTTGCTAATGCATTTGCTGGAGATGCTTCTGTTGTTAAACAGCATGCAAGACTTACTACGGTGAAGGGTGGTGTAGAACTGTATGCAGATGGACAATACATAAAGGATGAGGGCTTCTTCAAGATATATGGCTACTTCATGCCAAAGGAGAATAGGTTGCCATCACTCATGGTAGATAGTAGTGTAGAGATTGTAAGCATTGATCTTGTTAAGGCAAAGACCAAGCCCCCAAGCAGGTTAAGCGAGGCTGAACTACTAGAGGTTATGGAGAGGCATGGAATAGGTACAGATGCAACTAGGGCAGAGTTCCCATCCCTCCTACTCAAGAGAGGCTATGCAATCAAAGTGCATAATAGGTTCAGACCAACCTCGTTAGGAGTTGCTGTGATAGATGCATTGAAGGGATTGGATCTTAGGCTAGTAAGCCCAGATGCTAGGAAGATGGTAGAGACGCTCATGAAGGATATAGAGGATGGCAAGGTCAAGGAGGATGAAGCGTTGAATAGAGCAATAGAGATATATCAACACCTCCTAAACATATGTATAAAGAATATAGATTATGTAGCAAAGAGATTACAGTCAGCATAATCATTGAAATACTAACATGGAGTTGTGGTGATTCATAGTTTAGTTTCAAGCCCATTATTACATCTATCTATCTCTCGCTATTACCCTTATATACTGCTTAAGCATAATTTTACTTATGCATAGCATAAGTAAGGAAGAGTTGAAGAAGGTATTGCTTAACCTACTACTCGAAGATGTAGAATTTAGGCATGCTGTAGCAGGAGCAATAGGCTACAAGGAGATACTGGATAGGTTTGCTAAGGTTGAGGAGGATATGAATGCTAGGTTCTTAGAGTTGAGGAAGGAGATGAATGAGAGGTTTGCAAAGGTTGAGGAGAGGATGGAGAAGAACCAAGCAAACAGCAATAGAAGATTTGTAAGGATTGAGAAGGAGATAAGGGATCTAAGGCAGGATATGCAGGAAGGGTTCAAGAGGCATGATGAGGAGTTTGCTAGGATAAGGAGGGATATAGGCGAGATAAGGAGGTATATGGAGAGAACATCTCTAACGTTAGAGGAGGAGGCAAGAGACGTTATACAGCATAGGTTAAGGAATAGAGGGATATCAATGAGCATATCTAGATTAGAACTAGCAGATGTAGAGGTTGATATATATGGTGTAGATACTGAGTTATGCATAATAGGTGAAGTTAAGACTAGAGCAAGTCCAAATGTTATAGAGGAGGTAGATAAGGAGATAGAGAGGCTATGCTCTAGATACCCTTCATATCTAAGAGAGAAGGTTATAAAGGTTGTATATACAATGCAGATAGCAGAAGAGGCAGTTAGAGAAGCAGAGAAGAGGAAGATATGGGTAGTTACTGCTACTAAGGATCTTACACCTTTAGCGATATAGTTGTTATTATTATCGTTGTTATTATAAGCAGCCCTTATTATTGTTGCTGTTGCTGGTGTTCTTTACCATAGATAGAACTAAATTGACTTGACTTATCTCCTATAGACTAGAATCATGTAGATAGTAGGATTAAAACAAAAACAATTGCTTAGGTATTTATACTATAGCTGTTTGCTAACCCTCTTGTGAGTAGTGCAAAGGTAATGTGCATATCTACACTGGGCTAACTGACATTGAATAGGCATGAGCAAGATATTCCTTTATTGCAGATATTGTGAGAAGGATGAGTGCTTGCATGTTGGTTTGCATTTACTATTAAGGAAGTGAACAAGACACTGTTGAGAGAGTCCAAGAAGCCTAAAGTAAGCAAGTAATAAGCAAAAGAAAGGAAGAAGAGCGAGTAAAGAGCAGTAAGAGGCAAGGATCCATATTCCTTATACACACAGACGCAGATAGATAGCCTAAGCAAAGTAAGTAAGCCTAATGCTTACTACTGCTACCACTATTGTTATCCTCTTCCCCTTCTTCCTCCCTTTTTCTTCCCTTCCTTATACATAACCTCCATCCTCTAGATGCTAGAGCATAGTCATAGCCATCAGCCTTTATGCGTCTAGCAAGTACTCTTACATGCATGTAATTGTACACGCTCATACCAATATATAATGGCGCCGGGGACGGGATTTGAACCCGTGCGGCCCATACGGGCCACAGACTTGCTGCATAGATCTAAACCTGCTATTTAGCAGGCCTGCCCCCTACCAGGCTAGGGCACCCCGGCATCATCTACCTTACGTATCCTTCTCCCATTAGATAAATAAACTTAAGTATTAATGTATGCTACTCCTCTACTACTCTACATGGTAAAGCCTAGGAAGGCCCCAGGAGAGGATAAGAAGAGGCTAACCAAGTGGCAGATAATAATGCCAGTCATACTCATAGGTGTAGGTACAGGGGTAGCATTCATAATAAGTCAATTCATATCAGGCAAGCCACCACTACAGCAATGCATAACCAATGAGGATCTACCCTTCAAGTTACATGCAGTGCTTAGCGTTACCATAGATGGTAAGCCAGTAGAGGTTCCAGAAGGCATAGGGAGGGATGAGAACTGCATAAGACCATTGCATACTAGAGGAGATGGCAATGTTTATGTTATCTACTCAAGGCCCATAAGGTTCACACTGCTTGATCTGTTAAGGCTATGGAA
>BEHG01000072.1 GCA_002898655.1 archaeon HR04 | reverse complement strand
TATACCTGCTAGATGTATATACCTTTGTACTACTTTTGTTCCTAACCTCCAACCAAAGTAAGAGCATAACTGAGCTTCAGTCATCCTATTTGCTAGATGGGTAGCTCTTGTATGTCTTAGTATGTATAGTCTAGTACTCTTCTTTATACCTGCTAACTTCATTATATTTGCAAACATCTTCTCCGCTGCTCTCAATCCTATAGGCTTCCATCTATGGTTGGTTGCTTCAGATAACCATAGATATGCTTCCCTATCATTCTTAAATGGATGTATATTTAACCACTCTTTCAGCAATGATACATAGACTACTACCCTAGTTATTCTTTCACCAGTCTTACCCCTAACTATTATCTTTGCCCCTAGCCTATCGAAGAGGATATCCTTAAGTCTAATATTCAACAACTCTTCTGGTCTTGATCCTGTCTCATAACCTACTGCTATGAACGCTTTCTTCTGTATGGTATCTGCTGTATCTATGAGCCTTTGAACCTCTTCCTCAGTAAGGAAGTCATCGTAGGATAGTGTATTCTTCTCCATCCTCTTATCCTTGCTTATATTCTTAATCCATGCTACTGCTTCAGGATAATACTCATTATTACCATATACTACTTTATAGAAGTACTTCAATACCTGCCTGAACTTGGTTATGGTTGAGGGACTATAACCTCTACTATCTATTACCTCTATCACTCTCTTTATATCTTCTTTAGTAGTACTGCTAAACTCCTTGTTTAATATCCTACTAACCTCTAATAGTAGGGTTATACATCTGATTATCCATAGGGATGCTTTACCACTCTCCTGCATATACTCTACAAACTTTAGGATGCTACTTCCATTCCTTTTATCCTCTTTTGCTCTCTCTATCCAGTACCTTAACTTATCTTCTCGCTTGTAGAGGTCTCTATTCATCATCATAGAATAATTATTATCACTACCCCTACGAACTGTGGATTTAGTGGGCGAGGAGGGAGTCGAACCCTCGACCTCGGCTGTGTGAGAGCCGCGTCCTAACCAGGCTAGACCACCCGCCCTCTTCCTCTCCTAGACACTTGTACCCCTAACTGTCTTCCTAGATTAATCTTAACTATAAGATATATTATTACCTTCGTTACTTAGAGGATTACTTTACTTTACCCAAGTTACTTCTTTGCCCCTAGGGTTCTGTTCTTTAAGCGCAACTGATCTCCTCTACACTTTCTACAACGCTGAGCATCTATATGGTTCTTTGCACCGCACTTGAAGCATATCTTGAAGAATAGCCTTCTCCTCTGTGCTATCTGCTTCTTGAATGTATCTGTTATTGGCATGATGCTATAACCACCACCCTTACTATTTATCTTTACCTTGCTTTAACAGTCAACACTCATACTCATAGATCATCGCCTCATCTTCTTCTCAAGCAGTATGGGCACCTCAGCAGGCCTCTTTGCTACAGGTACATCTGCCTTTGCAAACATGCTAACCTTGGACTCTGCAGAACCATATGTACCATACACGATTGCTCCAGCATGGCCCATACGCTTCTCCTTCGGCGCACTCCTCCCTGCTATGTATGCTACTACAGGCTTCTTGAACTCTGTTGATATTATGTACTCTGCAAGTTGTTCCTCAGCACTACCTCCTATCTCCCCTACTACTACCACAGAGTCAACATCATCCCTATCCCTTATGAGTTCAAAGCACTCTATCAGGGTTAGGCAGTTTATAGGATCCCCTCCTATACCTAAGCATAGCCTCTGCCCAAATCCAGCAAGTGTAAGCCTATGGGATATCTCGTACATGAGTGTACCACTCCTTGATATAACAACTGTTCTACCCTTGCTGAATGGTTGTGCAGGCATTATCCCTAGCTTTATAACCCCTGGCACTATTATGCCTGGGGTATTAGGTCCTACAACTACAGCATTATTCTCCTTTGCAAGCTTTATACACTTGAGTGTATCCCTTACTGGGACATGCTCTGGTATTGCAACCATAAGCCTAATCCCATTGGTTAGAGCATCAACAGCAGCATTTAGGAAGAACTGTGCTGGCACAAATACAACAGAGATCTCTGCATTATGCTCCTTAACAGCATCCCTAACGCTATCATACACAGGTATGCCATCGAACTGCTCTCCTCCCTTGCCAGGGGTTACACCAGCAACTATATTGGTACCATATTCACGCATGAGCCTTGTATGGAGGCTACCAAACTTGCCAGTCATCCCTTGCACTATAACTGGCTTCCTGTTGTAATCCTCATCTCCAGGGTTGCCTTGAAGTATCTTAAAGATATCAATAATCTGCTTAGCCTCTAGCCCTATGCTACCACTACCACTACCACTACCACTACCACTACTCTTGCCCATCCCCATCCTATTCACCTATCTCTAGCATAATTATTCACATCCTTTACCGCTCTAACAGCATTATCTATCGCTTCCTCAACAGACTCAAACATAACTGCTCTAGTACCTTTGAGCATATCCCTTGCTATATCAGCATTCCTCCCTGCTATCCTAGCAAATACTGGCACCTGTATGATGTTATCCTTATAAGCATTCACTATGGCCTTTGCCACTATGCTTGTATCTACTATCCCACCGTACAGGTTAACAAGGATTGCCTTGACACTGCTCAACCTACTCACAAGGGTTAATGCCTTGTATATATTCTCAAGCGTTGCGCCACCACCAACATCTAGGAAGCATGCTGCTCTCCCATCTGCATCACTAAGCATATCCATGGTTGACATGACAAGACCAGCACCATTACCTACAACTGCTATATTACCATCCAACTCAACTAGTGAGAATCCACTCCTCCTAGCCTCAACCTCTATACTCTGCTCCTCAAATACCCTCAACTCCTCATGCCTAAATAATGCATTATCATCAACTATTATCTTTGCATCTAAAGCAACTATGCTACCATCATCCCTTACAGCCATGGGGTTTATCTCTGCCAGTTCAGCCTCCTTCTCATCAACAAGTTTGATCAACCTACTTGCTATATCAACCAACGCATTGCCATCCTCATTGAAGCCCATGTACTCTGCTATATGATGGAGCAGACTATTATTGCTATCATCTATATCAAGAGGATGGACAACCTTGTTGCTAACACTCTCTATCTCAACACCACCCTCTGGAGATGCTATTATTGCATAAGATCTCTTACTCCTATCAAGGAATATGGAGAGGTAGAGTTCCTTGTTGTGTGGCATGAACTCCTCAAGGAGTATGCTCTTCACAACCTCTCCTTGCACGCTCTTGCCCATCATCTCCTTGAATACATCATCAAATGAATCTGGATCCCTGCAGATCTTAACCACGCCAGCCTTGCCCCTTCCTCCAACCCTAACCTGTGCCTTGAGCACCAATGGGAAGCCTAGTTCTCTAGCATACCGTCTAGCCTCCTCAAGATTGGTTGCTAGATAACCTCTAGGTACAGGGATACCATAATCCTTGAAGAGCATCTTTGCCTGATACTCAAGTAAGCGCACGTACATCCTTCCATCCATCTAGAATATAAAAGTTTCATTAGTATAGAG
Source organism: archaeon HR04 (assembly GCA_002898655.1). GTDB lineage: Archaea > Thermoproteota > Nitrososphaeria > Nitrososphaerales > Nitrosocaldaceae > Nitrosocaldus. Next base: position 2,964 of record BEHG01000072.1, on the reverse strand, counting down.
TAAGATGAGTATATCCTACATCTCCCGATCCCCCGATGGTGTTGATACATTGCAATATAGTATATTGTGCTGGTTGATACCATGCAATGATAACCTTTAATGGTAAGAATACTGCTCAATTCTTTTAGATCTATAAAACGTATAATTTTCACCTTATAAGGGAAACTTAATAAGTTAGTATCATGTGTATAGTACATGCATGAAATAAAGGATGAGGATGTATACACCTATTGGAGCATCAGGAAAGAGTATGAGAGGCTTGCAAGGATAGAGAGACTTGCAAAGTTGCTCTTACTACTACCATTTGCGTCTACTCTACTCATACTTACAATGGTATTTCTGCTTCTAAGATGAAGGAAGGAAGGAAATAGGGAGGAGGAAGTAATGAGAAGAGGTTATGTTAGGTAGGTTAGTTAGGTTACAACCTTATCCAGTTCATTGCTATCTATAGCAATCCTAACCTCCCTTGCTATCCTCCTACCCATGCTCATTGGCTCATCGTAGAGCAGGTATGAGTATGGCGAGCCATTAACATACAGGTTTGTGCCAGCAACTATCCTTGCAGAGAACTCAAATGCTATGAACCTCCCATCCTGATCATACACACCTTCTATGCAGAATGGTCCTATCATGCCACGCTTGACCAATCGCTCAGCAGCAGATACAAACCTCTCGCCCATCCTGTACACCTCATCCAGAAGTGATTCTCTAAGCACCAATGGGCTGTTGCCTATTACATTGTATGATACCTCATGTACCCCTGAGCTCTCCTGCTGTAATGCTGGTATCCTTCCTATAGCATCAACGTTGGACTCATACCTCCTATCTATGCCTAGCAACTCAACCTCCCTACTCAATGGTGAGTAGAAGTACTGAAGGTACACTGGCACACCAAGCACATACTCTTGTATGTATAGATCATCGATGCTCTTAACCATGCCCTTGCTTAGAAGCCTGTTGTACTGGGTCATGAAGCTCTCCCTATCCCATGCAAGGAAGTAGCCCTTGCCACCAGCAGCACCATGCAGCTTTGCTATAACTAGCCTTGCTCCTTTACTCCCATCACTACTTCCATTAAGTTCATCTATGCTGATGCTCTTAGGAATATTCAACCCTGCTTCAAGCATTAGCCTCTCCTTCAACGCTCTATCAGCCTCCCATCTGAGTATCCATCTGTTGCCGAAGAATGGTATCCTTATACTCTCTATCTCCTCTATACTCATGCTTGATATGTATGTTCCATGAGGTACAAGTATACAGTTGTTATCATGCAACTCATTCTGTATACTCTCGCTGAATGAGTGCTCGAACTTGTAATCATCAACCAGCAGAAGCCTGTCTATGAACCTGAACCTCCTGTATAGTCCTTCCCTCCTCCTCTCACACACAAGTATAGTCTTGAAGCCCTCATCCTTTGCCCCCTTGAGTACCTGTAATGCACAGTGTGAGCCTAGAGTTCCTATGGCATTCATAGTAGGGGAGTTGGGCACTACCATTAATTAATATATGGATTTGAAGGTAGAAAGAAAGAGATTGGTCTCAACACCTGTGTATATCTCATCGTTACTTCTCTACCACTTCCATCCTCTCTATTATCTCTTCTACCGCTTGGCTTATGTTAAGCATACCCTTGCTCTTTGCATACTCCTCCAGTAACTTAACCTGTGCTCTAGTAAAGCATATAGGCATGGTGCGCTTTGGCATAGTTAAGGGTTGATATGCTAAGATAAAAAGCTACCTCCTTGCTACCTCTTCCAATATCAACCTTCACCACCTTGATATGCTAAGATAAGATCTGCCACTATAGTATCTAAGATGATACAATACAAATTAAAAAAGCCTATACTGTAATATACTTATGGAAAGACATGATGCTAGAGCACATACAGCAGAGCATATATTTGCTAGAACATTGCAGAATATGCTAGGCTCTGAGAACATCCAGGTTCTGAAGGTTGAGCATGCAGATGATGTAAACAGGGTTTACATAAGGTGTAAAGAGTTGAGTATGGATGATGTGTATGAAGCGATGCTCACAGTCAACAGGATTATAGATGAGGGTAGAGTGGTTAGGGAGTATACATTCTCTTCTCTAGACGAGGCTAGGGAGAGATTTCCAGATACAAGGGCATACGATGCAAGGATCTCTGGCAGTGTTAGGGTAGTGGAGATAGATGGCTATGACCACTCTGCATGCATCAGGGAGCATGTTAGCAACACAAGAGAGTGTAAGTTCTTCATAGTAAAGGGTGTATCAAGGGAGAGGGATCTCATCAAGGTTGAGTACCTTGTTGGGGATGATGCTAAGCATTATGCTATAGGATCTGTTGCAAGGCTAGCAGGTATAGCATCAATGCTCAAGGCAAATACAAACACGCTAGAGGCTACACTGAAGAATATGCTTGAGGAGTTGGGTCTCTTAAGGGCTAGGATGAAGAAGGTTACAGAGGATGCAGTTAGTTCAGTAAGTACAGTGAGCATCAAGGGTGTAAATCTCTACCATGGCTCATTCAGTATGCTTGATGATGATACTCTGATCAAAAACGCAGGTATGATGATAAAAGGTGATGAGAAGGGTTACATGCTAGTAGTATTCTTGAATCATAAGAAGGATAGAGCAAATATAACAATAGCAAGTAATCATCCAAGGTTAGATTGTAGTGCATTACTCAAGGAGATGCTTGCTAGGTATGGGGGCAAGGGAGGAGGCAAGGCAGAGTTTGCTACTGGCTATATTCATGTTGTGGGTGATTATGGCTATAGGATAAAGCAAGAGGTGATCGAGTTTATAGAGCGATCAGTGTAGTGTATGTATATTGATTTTGGTGTATTATGAATCACGAATAATGTTATTAACAGATGCATTCATTAAACTTAAATTTGTATTACATGCTCTTTGCTAGCATGAGCCTTGAGGATGATCTAGGGGATTGGAGGAGATCACACTACTCATCTGAACTGCAT
>BEHG01000071.1 GCA_002898655.1 archaeon HR04 | reverse complement strand
ATGGCAAGATCTCATCTGCTAGGGCAACTGGAGAGGATATAGTTGTTGCTAGTGTTCAAGCAATGATAAACGGGATAAACAAGATGATGATGAAGAGGAGCATAGACAGGGATAGCAACAGAGAGATCCAAGGTTATACTGTCTAGCATATCATCATCATACGCATATGTACAGGATAGCATTCATACAGGGTGATGGCATAGGACCTGAGATATCAAGGGCTACTAGAGTTGTAATTGATGCATTGAATGCTAGGCTTGGCATAAAGATGAGGATGATAGATGTTGAGGCAGGGGACTCTGCCCTAGCAAGGTATGGAAGGGCTCTACCAGAGCATAGCCTTGATACAATAAGAGGTTCTGATGCATGCATAAAGGCTCCTATAGGTGAGAGTGCAGCAGATGTTATAGTCTATTTAAGGAGGGCATTGGACCTCTACGCAAATGTTAGGCCAGCAAAGACTTATCCAGGGATGAGGGGTTTGAGAGATGGTATAGATCTCATCATAGTTAGAGAGAATACAGAGGATATCTACTCTGGCTTGGAGTATGATATAGGTAGCGATGCAAGTATAGCCATCAAGGTTACAAGCAAGAGAGCATGCATGAGGATAGCAGAGTATGCCTTCAAGCTTGCTGAGGCAAGGGATGGTAAGAGGAGCGTTGTTGCTGTACACAAGGCAAACCTACTTAGGAGGACAGATGGTCTATTTGCTAGATGCTGTAGGGAGGTAGCATCCAAGTATCCAAGCATAAGGTTCTCAGAGATGTATGTTGATGCATGTGCCATGAACCTGATAAGGAACCCAGAGGCATTTGATGTTATAGTAACGATGAATATGTATGGAGATATACTCTCAGATGAGGCTGCTCAGGTTGCTGGGAGCCTAGGGATGGCACCATCAGCCAACATTGGTGATACATATGCAATATTCGAGCCAGCACATGGCTCTGCCCCAGATATAGCAGGCAAGGGTATAGCAAACCCATTATCACTCATACTCTCGGCAGGGATGATGTATGAGTGGCTTGCATCAAAGCATAATGATGTAAGATGTGCAAGGGCATCTAAGCTTGTAGAGGTTAGTATATGCAATGTGCTTAGCAAGGGTATAGCAACACCAGATCTAGGAGGCAAGAGTAGCACTGAGGAGGTAGCAGATGCGATTGCAGAAGAGATAAAGAGAGGTTAGGATAGAATAGAATAGGTTAGAATAGTAGCAGTAGTAGCAGTAGTGATGTGATGGCGGTTGTATAATAATAGGAGTGAGAAGGATAGACCACTCACTGTACGCTCTGCATCCACACATACATATATTGTGTGATGAGAACAACATCAAGGACCCATTCTATAGCGTTACATTCTATAGCGCTATGATGTAAGTGATGGTTAACCTTTCTACTCTACTCTACTCTACTCTCCACTCCTCTTCCATGATCTGAAGAGGAATACTAGTGGTATTAGCATTGCTACACTTGCTATTATTATTGGCATAAGCACAATATAATGTAGAGAGTGCTCATAGCCGAAGAGGAAGGGATAGGGGAATACCATGAAGAGCCATGCCAACGCTATAAGAGAGAATAGGTACAGGTTCCTCCTCACGAAGACTGCTAATGGGATGGATCTTAGATGCTTGCACTTTATACACTTCCTAGCCTCATCATCTATACAGCCAGAGCATACACTCTTCTTGCAGTACACACATGTATGCTCAGCGAACCTTGCACCGCATATAGCACAAGGCATAAGTTAATAATGTATAAGTTGATAATAACATTTATGCTATATAAATGAAGATTTGTTATTGTACTTTGCATCAATTCCCATAACTTAGATCTCTCTTGCCTGCTTGTCTGCTTGCTTGTTGCTTGTTTGCTTGTTTGTCTGTTTGCTTGCTGGCTGATTAGGGGCTCAAGCGTTCAGTATCCCTAGGGTAGAGCACAACCTCTCTAACGTTCTTTGCATTGCATATGACCATCATTAGTCTATCAAGCCCTAAACCCCATCCAGCATGGGGAGGCATACCCCATTCAAACACCTTAAGATGATCCCTGAAATCCTCTGGATCCAAGCCTTGCTCTACAAGCCTCTTCCTTAACCTTGATGCATCATGCTGCCTCTTCCCTCCAGATGCAAGTTCCAATGCCCCATACTGTAGATCGAATGAGTATGAGAACCTTGGATCATCATCCCTCTCATGGATGTAGAATGGCTTAAGGCTTGTTGGCCAATCAACTATGAAGTAGAAGCCCTTCATACTTTCTCCTAACAGCCTTAATGCATGGTCACTAAGATCATCCCCAACCTCAATGCTCATACCATGCTCCTTCTTCAGCATCTCAACTACTTGCACATAACTCATCCTTGGGAATGGGAGTGATGGTACATCTATCTTTGAGCCTACCAAACCCAACTCCTTGCTACACTTACTCTTTAGTTCCTTGAAGACTTCAACTATCAACTCCTCAGCAACCTTCATAACATCATCAGCATCCATGTACGCTGCCTCTACATCAACGCTAACAAACTCGTTGAGATGCCTGGTTGTATGTGACTTCTCTGCCCTGTAGTATGAGGCTATCTCGAATACCCTATCTAGGGCAAGGGTTAACTGCTCCTTGTAGAGCTGTGGACTCTGTGCAAGGTATGCTTGTCTGTTGTTGAAGTAGCTTAACTTGAATAGGTTTGCCCCTCCCTCACTAGCACTCCCTATTATCTTTGGTGTATTCACCTCTATGAACCCCTTCTCTACAAGAACTCTTCTTATTATCTGGAGTGTCTGATGCCTCAACTTGAATATCGCTGCTACACTAGGGTTCCTAAGGTCGAGCGCCCTTGCATCAAGCCTTGCATCAAGTGATGCATTTACCCTACCTGTAGGATCTATGGGTAATGGGTGCTTTGCTATAGAGTATGCTTGAATTGATTCAGCCTTTACCTCAAGAGGGTAGTTAACGGATCTACTCCTTTGTACTCTACCTTTAACCTTAACCGAACTCTGCCTTGTAATCTTGATCCCATCGCTAACAAGCATAGATGGGTCAGCAATTACTTGTATGCCTCCAGTCACATCCCTTACTGTTATGAAGTTTATTGCACCTAACTCCCTTATATCCTCTATCCATCCTGCTACCTCCACCTCTCTGCCTAACATTGACTCATCCAGTTGGTTTGCATATACCCTCTCCATGCAGGGATCTACTTCTAGATGTTATTAAGTCATTACTATATTGCTATGTATGATACCATGACTACACACGATATAAGGTTAGTAATCCATAAGATAGTTGGTAGCATTAGTAGCAGTAGATGATGATGTAGGATAATTATCATCATGTCTATCTTAAGATCTTTATATCAAGGCTAGAGTATTATAGATATGGAGAATGCTATAGAGGTTGTGAACCTAGTAAAGAGTTACTCAGGCAAGAATGTCGTTGATGGTATATCCTTCAACGTTAAGAAGGGAATGATATTTGCATTGCTAGGACCAAATGGTGCAGGGAAGACAACTACAATAGAGATAGTTGAGTGCCTTAGACCATTAACATCTGGGAGTGTTAGGGTTCTAGGATATAATGTAGGGGATAGAAGGGATGAGCAGGAGATAAAGAGGAGGATAGGTATAATGCCACAAGAGTTCAGAGCACTAGATAAGCTTAGTGTAAGGGAGAATATAGAACTATTCTCAAGGCTCTACCCTTACCATAGTAGTAGCAAGGATGTGGATGAGGTGATAAGAGCGTTTGGTCTTGAAGAGTATAGCAATGTAAGGTTTGAGAGGCTCTCTGGAGGGATTAGGCAGAGGCTTGGTCTAGCAATAGCTACCATACATGATCCTGAGATACTCTTCCTAGATGAGCCTACAACAGGGCTTGACCCAACATCGAGGAGGCAGGTATGGGCAATGATAAGAGCACTGAAGGACTCTGGCAAGACAGTAGTGTTAACATCACACTACATGGAGGAGGTTGAGTACCTAGCAGATGAGGTAGCAATAATGAGCAAGGGTAGGATAGTAGCATCTGGGAGTCCTCAGGATATAGCAAGTAGATATGGTACTGGTAGAAGGCTTACGATCAGAGGATACTCAAGATCAAGGCTTCTAGCATCACTTGCCAATTCAAGCAATACCCTTGGGGATACTCTTACGCTAAGTATGGATAGATTGGATAGTATGCTTATAGCAGAGATAGTTGATATGGCAATAAGGGATGGGTTGGAGGTACAGTTCAAGAACCCCTCGCTAGAGGATGCATTCCTTAGGCTTGTTGGTAGGATAGATGAGGATGGTAGGCTAATCATCAATGGATGAGCAGATTCTTTTGTTTTGAATAATAATCATATATATGGTAGCGTACGATTAGTATGAAGATGGATATTAACAGTCATCTTGTTGCAGTTGCATCACTTGCTAGGGCACTTTTACTTGACTGGTTGAGGAGCAAGACTGGTGCATTCTTCACAATACTCTTCCCTATAATGCTCATGGTCATGCTCACACTTGCATTCAATGATGATCTCAATAGGCTCGATCTCTATGTACAGAATCTAGATCTAGATCATGATGGGATGCCTACAGAGACCTCCTCCTCACTCATCAAGTTACTGAGCTCAAGCATGCTCAACATAAAGCATATCCCTGCAGATGTTGATGCGTATGAGTATGTGAAGTACTCTACTAACAAGAGGGTACTCATCATACCATATGGTTTTGATGCCTCCATTAGGGCAAAGAGTATGGAGGCTAGAATGGCAGTAATGCTATCAACGCTAGATCTCTTCATAGAGCGTTCATGGGTGCAAGATGGTGTAAGGACAAGCATGATCTCTGGCATGGAAGGGTTGCAGAGGGAACTTGCCCTAAGAAATGGTGATAAGACTGCTAGTGGTGGTAATGCTACTAATGCCCCTCCAGCACTAGCAAGGTTACTACTCATAGTAGACTCTAGCAAGGATAGGGAGTATGAGAGGGTAGAGGGGATACTGGCTAGCATAGTTGCTATGCTACAGCAGAGTACAATAGATGCACCAGATATACTCCGCATGGAGGTTAAGGATGTTAGCACAACTGAAAGGGCAAACTACTACCTCCCTTCTGTCCTTGCAGCATTCATAATGACCAATGGTGTTCTAGGTACAAGTGGGATAGTAGCAGACTTTAAGAGGAGGGGTATGCTCAAGAGGCTCATGAGTACACCACTGAGTAGACTGCAGTGGATAATTGCAAATATGATGGCCCAGACCATACTTGCCCTGATCCTTGCTTCAGTGATGGTATGCATAGCAGTAATAGCACTAAATACAACACTACCAAATGCGATAAGCATGGTAGTGCTTGCAATAGGAGCGTTATGCTTCACAGGTCTAGGCATGCTTATTGCTGGAGCATTAAAGGATCCCCATGCAATCACAGGTGCAAGCAATGCTATAGCATTCCCAATGATGTTCCTCTCAGGTACATTCTGGCCTATAGGAAGCATGCATGAATACATGCAGAGCATAGCATATGCATTGCCATTGACATACTTCATCGATGCATTGAATGCAAGTATGTACCAATCCAGCATACTTGCCCTCCAATCAACCTCTATGCTTGCCCTGTTTGCTATAGTATTTGTAACACTTGGGTCATACCTTACTAGATGGAAGCAAGAGTGAGTTGAACCATACACATAACATACAATACCCTACTACTCCTATCACTTCTACTTCTACTACTTCTACTAACCTTTAAAGGATACAAGCAATAAGATCCAGTTGGATACAGATATGGCAAGGCTGGAGGTGCACAACCTGAAGGCATACTACTTCACAAGCAGGGGTGTAGTCAAGGCTGTAGATGGTGTTACATTCAGCACAGACGAGTCTGTAGGGATAGCAGGAGAGTCTGGCTCTGGTAAGAGCACACTAGGCCTATCCATCCTTAGGATGCTCCAACCCCCTGGGAGGGTAGTTGATGGTAGGATAATGCTTGATGGTACTGATATACTTGCAATGGATGAGCATGAGTTCAATTCAAGGATAAGGTGGAAGAAGGTATCCATGGTATTCCAAGCAGCAATGAATGCTCTAGACCCAGTGTACAGGATAGAGGAGCAGATGGGAGAACTCCTCAGATACCATGCATATTCTGGGTCTGGATCTGGATCTGGAGGCTCTGGTTCTAGGAGCGCTAGCAGTGATGCTTATACGCTGATGAGTAGTGCTGTTAAGCAGGTTGGGCTTGATGAGGATGTGCTCAAACGCTACCCTCATGAGTTATCTGGAGGGATGAAGCAGAGAGTGATAATAGCAATGGCTCTACTCCTAAAGCCATCACTACTCATAGCTGATGAACCTACCACAGCCTTGGATGTCCTTGTTCAAGCACAGATAATAAACCTCCTCAAGAGGTTGAAGAGGGAGAGGCTTATGCTCATGCTTATAACGCATGACCTCTCTATAATAGCAGAGGTTGTAGATGATGTAGGGATCATGTATGCTGGTCAGATGGTTGAGTTTGGTAGCATAGAGAGGGTGTATAGAGAG
>BEHG01000070.1 GCA_002898655.1 archaeon HR04 | reverse complement strand
TGGAGAGAGCATGTAGTGCTGGAGCATTCCAGTCTCCTTCTCCCAGTAGAGTTGAGCAGACATACCCCAAAGTACGTTGCTCCAGAAGGCAAGCATAGAACCTCCAACAACAACGAATGCCATATACTCTGCTGGTGCATCCAGCATGGTGTACATGTAGACATAAGCAGCAAGGGAGAGTAGTGGTATGGTTACCTCTGCTATGCTCCAGTGAGGTTCCCTCAGCAACCCCTTGAGCCTAACGTATGCCCTAGCATAGACAACCTTGAGGTTAAGTATCAGATCATCATCTTTGCTTATATGGTCATTCCTTGTAGTACTCATAGCATATCAACCCTGCTAGCAATCTTCACTATGTCAGAAGAGAATGATGGTATAGCCATTGTAATCATCAACACCATGCCCTAATCCCTCATGCTAGTTATGTATCTCATGTAAACATCCTCAAGTGTAGGCTGATCCCTCATTACAGATAGCACCTTATATCCACTCATCACTAGAGTGCTTACAAGATCAGGTATCTTTGAGTCATCATCAAGCATGATCCTTAGCCTAGTTACCCTCTCATCATCATTACTATTATTATGCCTGTTATTGCTACCATAACTGTTACTCCAACTATGCTTAACCATCTTACCCTTATCATCCTCATCCTCATCATCGCTATCGCTATCGCCCAACTCTTCTAACATACATGCAAGTACACCATTACTCCTGCTTATCTTCTCCACCATCATGCTCCTGGAAGAGGTAGAGCCATTGCTCAAGATCTCAACTTGAATAGATACACCATTGCTTAGAGATGCCTTCAACGCTAAAGGTGTCTCATATGCAACTATCCTTCCCTTGTATATTATTGCTATCTTATCGCATACCTCTTCAGCCTCTGCTAGATAATGTGTTGTTAGCAGTATAGTTCTTGTCCTATCCTCATCAACCCAATCCCTTATGTACTTGCGCATATGCCTTGCATTTATAACATCAAGCCCTAGGGTAGGCTCATCAAGGAAGAGCACTCTAGGATCATTTATGAACCCCCTAGCAAGGTTAAGCCTCTGCTTATAGCCTGTTGAGAGCTTATGCATCCTAACATCCCTATACTGCTCCAACTCCATATCCTTGATGAGCATCTCTATCCTCTCCCTTGCTAAACTGCTTGAGAGGCCATAGAGTTGCGAGAAGAACCAGAGGTTCTCCCTAACAGTAAGCATACCATAGCCTGGTGTCTCTCCACCAGATACAAGGTTTATCATCCTCCTAACATGCTTTGCATCCCTCACAACATCATATCCATGTATGTACGCTGAACCCTTGGTTGGTAGCAGTAGTGTTGAGAGTATCTTAACCAAGGTCGTCTTGCCAGCACCATTTGCGCCTAGAAGGCCAAGGATCTCACCCTTGCTTATCCTTATGCTCACATCATCGAGAGCAAGTATGCTCTTACCTTTTAGTTCGAATACCCTGCTAAGGTTTATAGTCTCTACAGCATACATCCCTAACACTATGCTATGCATCGTTACTCTTATTCATTCCTTCTTGCTAGTGCTTGCTTTATAATACCACATGCTATTTGCTACTACTACTGCTACTACTACTGTTGCTGCTACTACCTATAGCCCTCTCTATCTCTGCTCTAAGTTCATCATCATCCTTGCCAGATGGGTCTATGCCTAGCGTCCTTGCTATGGTCTCCAACTTCTCCCTGCTCATCTTGCTACCATCTGCCCTGTATCCTCTTATCTCCCTCTCAGCCTCAAGCCTAGCCTTCTCATACTCACCAGTTGCCCTGCCTAGAGATCTTGCAAGTTCAGGGATCTTCTTTGCACCAAATAGTAGTACTCCTACTATAACTATTATCCAGATCCACTCTGCACCACTTATGAATAGCAACACCTTATTAATCAGAGGTTAGAGATTTAAATCTACCTACATACCTTCGCCTCTTGTCAATGGTACTTACTACTTCTGCTATTACTATTACTATTATTGTACTATTACTAATGACCTTTAATCTTGAACTCCACAGCAACCATACCAACTGCATAAAGTGCTATGAGTGGAAGGGCAACGAACCACATCGTTATCCCGCTTCCATCAGGGGTTATCAATGCCCCAAATATTGCTATAACAACTATAGCATATCTTATGTTCCTCCTCCAGAACTGCCTATCAACAAGATCAGCACTGCTTGCTACCCACATTGCTATAGGGAGGAGGAATGAAGTACCAAAGGCTACTATGAACTGCATAACGAAGTTTATGAACTCACCTATGCTTAGGAATGTATGTATGCCTAGAGTCTCACCATATCTGTAGAGGAAGTCAAGCATGAATGGTACTATAACTAGATAGGAGAAGATGCACCCTGAAGCGAATAGTGCTACTGCTGGGAGGGTTATCCTCTTCACCACCATAACCTCATCATCATACAGTGCTGGACCTATGAACCCTGCTACCTCTCTTACTATGATAGGCATTGCTAGTATGGATGCAAGGATGATCGCTACCTGTAGTTGTGCAAAGAAAGCCTGTCCTGGTGCAAGTTGTACAAGCTCAACATGCTCTGGCACCAACTGCTTACTCATTGTCTGTATAACCTGAGCGGATACACTGTTTAGAATATCAGGATAGGGGTAGGGTACTGGAAAAGGTATACCATCCAGATCCATCCATCTTATGCTTATTGTAAGGTTTATCGCTGAGAGTATTATGATAGCAAGGACTATCCTCACTATCCTTATCCTTAACTCATCAAGATGCTCTCTTAAAGTCTTCTCTTCCACTAACTCTAATTAACCTATCATGAATAATTTTATCTTATCTTATCTTGTACTTCCATATCATCTACATGGCAAGTGTATGTATTCATGCTATAGGCACTGCCTTTGCTGTGTAGAGTGATTTAACTTCATCATCATTAAGCAGATCGAACTCTAGCCATATCTCACACCTTGCATTGAACCTATCCTCCATGCTCAATGCTAACCCTGCTACATACTCATTATCAATCCCTATCCTAGCATCTGCAAAGAATATCCTCTCCCCCCTCCTCATAAGCCTACCCCCTACCTTCCCATGTATGAATTCTATCATCTCATCCTCCAACCCCTTGCTTATACCAATTGCATAGAACGCTAGCCCAAGTATAGGCTCCTTATCATATGGTACACCAGCCTTGAACCAGTATATGCTAGAGTATGACTCCTTTGAGATCATGCATCTTATCTCCCAGTGGAGCAATTTACCTACAGGATAAGGCTTGGCTAGAACCTCTTGAGGTGTTAGATGCCAGTAGAGTACCCTAGCCATACAAGTAGATCTAACTAGCCTAATAATAAGCATACTGTATTAATTCATAGCGCCATAATATGAAGCAGTCTAATAATATAAGAAGTAAATAAAAATAAAGGGAGGTACTATGCTAGTATCTCGTACAGGCTTAGGCGTTTACTTACATCCTCCTCATCAACATCCTTTGCATGGAGTAGCATTATAAGACTCTCAAGGGCATCCCTTAACTTTATCCCATCATCAGTTATGCTTATAGTACCATTCTTAATACGCAGGAACCCCTTAATGGATAGTTCGCTGACCCTCTTCATAACCTGATAATAGTCAAGACCTAGAAGCCTAGAGAGTTGATACAGTTTAAGGTTTGAGTTCATGGATACGCACTTTAGTATACAGTAGCATTGTACATATGCAGGTCTACGCTTAAGGCTCAGTGCTATCTCTAGAGCATCCATCTCCTTAATATTCTTCCTTTCTATATTATGTAGGCTTTGCATATTATCTCACTACTCTATATTATAGATGCCCCATTTATTAATGTTACGTTTATAATATAGAGTAAGTAATAATAGATAGTAGGCATTATATTGTATGCAATTGAAATATTAAGTATAGTTTGTTATTATACAATGGGGATGATAATGATAAGATGCATAACTTCTAAACCTTGATATAAAGTGCTGAAATAGATAGTTTATGCCTAAACGGGGTTCAAGTAAGGGTATAAGTACAGGTAAGAAGATCATAATATTTGGAGTTATAGCAGCGCTTGTAGCATCAACATTCGCTATAGTGTACTCATCTAGGCTTGCAGAGGAGCAGCAGACCAAGCAGTTGGAAGAGGCAAGAAAGAAGCAGGAAGAGATGTTCAAGTTAAGCAGGTGTGGTGATGGAATATTAAGATCTAACAACTTCATAAAGGAGTACATGCTTCCTAAAGAGTGCGCTATGCCAGTAGGCATAACTGTAGATGATGATGGTAATGTATGGACTGCATCAGCTGTTACCAACTCTGTATTCATGCTTGATCCAAGAACTGGGCAGTTTAAGGAGTTCAAGTTGCCCTTGCAAGGTTCAGAGAGAGATGGAGCAAATATACCATTACCTATGTGGGCTCTAGCATTTGATAAGAATGGAAGGCTATGGATAACAGATAGTGAGAATAACAGTATATGGATGCTCAACACGCCTCTTCTAAACACTTCTAGCAATGAAGCCTTCAAGGAGTTCAAGCTACAGAAGGCAGAACCTTTCGGCACATCAATGCCTGTGGATATGAGGGTTAGCAAGGATAGGTTATGGTTTGTTGGTGTGTATAGCAAGCATATAGGTATGATAGACCTCAACACGTTAGAGTTGGTTGAGATACCTATAGATGTTGATCTTGATGCTCTAGGCACTATAGATGTTGATAGCAAAGGCATGGTATGGTTCACAGCACTAACCTTAGGCACGAAAGGAATGCTATACAGGCTTGATCCTACAAACAAGGAGATAAAGGCTTACGATCTCCCTATAGGAAGTCCTGTTGGTATAAGCATAGATGAGGTTAGAGGCAAGATATGGATAAACGATCATGGAAGCAATCTCTTCATATCCTTCGATCCATCAACTAGCGAAGTGATAAGATACTCAACATCCCTACCAGCAAGGTATACAAACATAGGGCTGTATGAGGATTGCATAAAGGGTAGTTCAAGGCTAGAGTGCTCTGGCTACCCTGTATCACTGCCTTACTGGAATGCTATAGACTCAAGGGGCAGGGTATGGTTCAATGAGCATCAAGGCAATGCTATTGCTGTATTCAACCCTGATAATTTAACACTTGTAGAGTACAACATCCCCTCATACAACAAGACGTTTGGAAACTGTAATGATTATGGTGAACCGTGTGGGATAGCCAATGCTCTAAGGTTTGCACTGCATGATGATGGTAGCAAGGTTAGAGTATGGTTCACAGAGTTCACTGAGAACAAGATAGGCATACTTGATCCAGATGCAAAGGAACTACCATTCACTGTAAGCATCAACACAGATACAATCAGGGTAAAGAAGGGCGAGACCGCTAGGGTAGATGTGAGTGTAAATGCTAGGGAACCTGTAGTAGTTGATATGCTTGCATCAGGTAGCATAGATGCTAATGGGAGGCTTAGCAAGAGCAAGATATCTGCAGAGTATGATGAGTACACTGTTAGATTCAATGAACCAACAAGCAAGACTGTAACATTGATACTTAAACCCAATGAGTTAGAGAGTGGAGAATATACATTAACCATAGGTGCAAGGAGCGATGAGGTAACATACTCCAAGGTTGTAAGGCTTATAGTTGAGTGAGTGATGAATAGCATGTTATGGTGCATGTAATATCAGATCTTGATAGGATGATAGGAGTTGAGGTGTACTCAACTGCAACAGAAGGGGTGAAGGGAAGGATAAGGAGGAGGGGTAATAATAGCAGCAGGAGCGATGTTCACTATCACTTTATGGTTGAGGAGGTTATAGATGTTGATAGAATAAGCATATCCAAGGTAAGGGATAGTAGGCATAGATATCCTCTCTTCATACTAAGGAAGGAAGGCATAGATACAATACATGCCTTGAAGGAGTTAGAGTCGAAGTATGGGCTCAGGTTGAACGCTCTTGGCTTGAAGGATGCTAATGCCTCAACCCTACAGTATGTTACTTCAGATAGAGTATTAGGAGTTAGGAGGAAGAGGGAGAAGATAGGAAGTGAGAAGGGTGAGATGGATAGGGATGGAGGAGGTGGTGGAGATAGAGGAGGGGTAGAGGGAGAGGGAGAGGGAGATAGGAGGATGGGAATGGAGGGAGTGGAGAGGAAGATAGAGGAGGAGGGGTTGAGTACAAGGCACTGCTCCCTCAAGTTTGTAGGTTACTCAGATAGGATGTTAAGGAAGAGAGATCTTATAGGTAACAGGTTCACCATAACCATAGATATTGATCCTTCAGATCATGAATACTTGGAGAAGATAAAGAGTGTGGTCATGGAGGTTAGAGCAAGAAGGGTAGGAAACTTCTATGGCTATCAGAGATTTGGGAGCATAAGACCAGTAACGCATCTTGTAGGTAAGGCTATTACAAGGCGTATGTTCAGGGAGGCTGTGGATACATTCCTTACATACATTGGTGAGTGTGAGGATGAGCAGAGTAGAAGTGTAAGGCTGATGCTTAGGGATGGTATTAGTGAAGAGAGCATAGAGAATATCCCATACCACATGGACCTTGAGAGGGATTTGGCAAAGAGCATGATTAAGAGTAGCGATCCTATAAGGGCGTTGAGGAGGCTCCCTATAAGTGTTAGGAGGCTATTCGTTGAAGCATATCAAGCATATATATTCAATAGAACGTTGAGCACTGCTATAAGAGAAGGGTATGATATCTCAACCCCTAGCATGGGTGATATCTGCTTCAGTATTGATGCTAATAATAAGGTTGGAGATATATGCAGGTTTGATGGTTCTAGCAGTAAGAGTGGTCTTGTTCCTGCAATACCACTAGTAGGGTTT